>JAFVDR010000022.1 GCA_017476165.1 Treponema sp.
CAACTTTAAGTTTTAATTTGAACAATTCTTCTGGACGTTCTATTTCTCGTGCTACATTTAGTGAGGGAGATACGCTTGACCTCGTGATAGGAGGAGACTTTAACTATCATGGTACTGCTCAGTTTGATGCTAACGGCAAGGCTCATCTAACTGTAGAGGATGTTCCTGTTGGTGCGAACATTTATGCAGTTGTTGGAGCAAGCTCTGGAGGAGGGTTCTATCTTGGCAGTTGTCAGAACTATACTGTAAAAGACGGGAATAATTATGTTCACATTTCAATGGAGCATCCTATTGTAAATATGTATGTAGGAGATCGTACTAGTCCTTCAACTATGGAACTTGCCATTCCTGATAACACAGTTGTTACTTTTAAGCTTTCTCTTGATGTTCCTGAAGGTATTTCTTGTATGTGGTCTCTTGGTGTTGCTGATGGTTCTATTTCCTCTATAAGTAGGAATACAACTTCCTCAACATTATCTTTTACGGCAGGTCAGTTGTATTCCTCGCTTGGAGATGGATCAACATATACAGGCGGGTGGGTTAACTGTAGCTGGACTGTTGGAAGTTTTACTGGTAGCAGTTCGTCAAATGTAACAGGCTCTTCTTCAGACTACTATCACTTGTCTTCTGGTTCATGATTATACTGTAAACTTTGCTTGCCTTTTTGCAAAATCATGATATGCTTAATGCATAATGTTTGAAGATTTTAATGCAAAAATAGAACAGGCTGCTATTGTGCCTGTAGTAAAGGTTTCAGTTACAGAAGATGCCCTTTCCGTTGCAAAAGCTTTGTGCACTGGAGGAATTGGGGCAATAGAAATTACTTTCCGCACTACAGAAGGCGAATCTGGCTTTGTTAAAATTGCCCAGTGTATAAAAGCTGTGCGCGAGTCTTTCCCAGACATGCTTGTAGGAGCAGGAACAGTAATAAATGCAAATCTTGCAGCAAAGGCTATTGATGCAGGGGCGCAATTTATTGTGTCGCCTGGCTTTAACCCTAATACTGTAGATTTCTGTCTTCAAAAAGGCGTACCAATGTATCCTGGAGTGTGCAATCCTAGTCAGATTGAAGCTGCTTTAGAAAAAAATCTTAATCTTTTGAAATTCTTCCCAGCCGAAGAGTGTGGCGGCCTTAAAATGATAAAGGCTCTTTCAGGACCATTCCCTACAGTTAAGTTTATGGCAACAGGTGGCATAAATGAGCAGAATGCAGGCTCTTATCTTGCATGCCCAAGCATTGCTGCTGTGGGTGGTAGCTGGATGGTAAAAGCTGAATTTGTAAAAGCCAAGGATTGGGGTGGAATTACGAGGCTTTCTAGGAGGGCGATGCAGGCCGCAAGAGGAGAGTCCCTAGATGACGGCTCACGGGTTGAATACAGGAAATGGGTACAGAGTGGACTTACTGACACTAGTGTGAGTGAAGAAGAAAAAATGAAAGAGGGGCGTCTTTATGACAGTGCAGATCCTTCTTTAGTGCGGAAGCGACGTATTGCCCATGACTTATGCACGGACTACAACCAAAGCCATGAGGGTGATTCTGTTCGTAGGGAAATTTTGGAAAAACTTTTTCCAGAGTGTGGCAAAAATCTGTACCTGCAAGGTCCCATTCAGTTTGACTATGGCTATAACACTTTCTTTGGCGATAACTGCTATGCAAACTTTAATTTTATAGTGCTGGATGTGTGTCCTGTAAAGATTGGAAACAACTGTTTTTTTGGTCCCAACTGCTCTCTTGTGCCTCCTCTGCATCCGTTGGTTGCACGGGAAAGGCGGAACTTTGAGTACGGAAAACCTATCACCATAGGAAATGGATGCTGGATTTCGAGTGGGGTAACGGTATGCGGTGGCGTGACCATTGGAGACGGCTGCGTGATTGGAGCAGGCAGTGTTGTTACACATGACATTCCGGCAGGCAGTTTTGCTGCTGGTAATCCATGCCGGGTAATTCGTCCTCTTTCTGAGGATGATGCACTCGGCATTCCAGACGACATGTAAGCGGCTGATGCCTTATTGTTCTTCTGCTGAAAAGAATCCCTCATCAATAAGTTCTTGCACTATTTCCATGCCGATTTTTCGTCCAAGTTCAGAACCTGCTGTGAAGCTTTCCTGTGTGAGGGCTGGAGTTGCAGCAACCAGTTTTTTTCCTACGGGGGTTTCATAGAATTTAATAATCTGCTGAAGGTCTTTTTGTGTCAAGTATTTCTGAAATATGGGTTCATAGGTTTCTGCCAGACTTGGAAGAAATTCTTCATGCATTTTCTCTTCCATTCTGATCCATATTTCATCTGGAATGGATGGAAGCTGCTGTTTGTACGTGTCAATTATCGTTGGCAGCATGACTTCCATGACCTCTGCTGTTCCTCCTGCACTCAGATACCTTTCAAGTGTGGAACGGTATGATTCTGTTTCCTTTGCATTCAACTGTGTGCTTGCTAAGCAAGCAAGCATGACGACATATACAATTGCCTTGCATACATTTTTCATGTATTTGAACTCCTTTTTTCCCATGATTTTGCTTCATTATAGAAGTATGGAATTGCTATGTCAATTGTCAATCAGAGGAATGGGGGGCGTTGTAATCTGCTGCGTGCTACTTTCGTGCCACAATGACCATGGTCTTTGCATTCTGGTCATAGGGCAAGAGGTCAAAGCCACCGTATACTTCTGCCGTCTTAAATCCTATGTCAAGCAGGCGGTCGCGAAGCTCTGCTGCTGAATAAAGCCTCTGAACAAATTCATGCTCTGTACGTTTTCCGTCCGGTGCAATTAAAATCCATTTGGAACGCAGTCCTTCCCATGCTCCTACAACGTCGAATTCTGTCAACACTGTTACTCCTGCACGCTCAAACCATTCTCCTTCGGTAAAGTATTTTACTGCAGTTTCACGACTAATGCATTCAAGGATGAATGCTCCTCCGTCTTTCAGCGATTTGTATATCTGTTTAAGGATTTTTGTGTCATCATCAATGCTGTCGCAATAGCCGAATGAATTGTAAATGTTTACGGCTGCATCGAAAGGCTTTTCGGCTTCATAAGTCCGCATGTCGTGGTTTATGAGGGTAAGCTTTACGCCTTCGTCTTCGGCAGTCTCTCTTGCTGCATCAAGAAAGGGTTGCGTGATGTCTACTCCTGTTACATTCATGCCACATAATGCGAGTTCTATGCTTATTCTTCCTGGACCGCAGCATGCATCAAGTACAGAATTCCCTTTTTTCAATCTAGCGATGTCGCAGCACCTTTGGGCTATGCCGCCTGCTTCCGCCCAATGCTGTTCGTCAAACATGATAGGTCCGTATTGTAGCCAGAAATCCTGATTCTCAAACCATTCTTTTTTTTTCATATACAGTCTTCTCTTCCTTTACAGGATAAAATGAAGCAGCACTTTCTGCACAGATAGGGCATTCCCAGTCATCGGGCAATGCTCCGAATGGAGTGTTGGGGGCAATGCGTCCGTCTGCATCTCCTTCTTCTGGATTGTATTCATAACCGCAGACTTTGCATTTGTATTTTTGCATGTATGTCTCCTCCGTTTGTTTTTTCAATATTATCATATACTGACTATTTAAGCAAATAATTGTTTTGACTGGTTCCAGTTTTGACAATGCATGCTGTCCTTAAACTGTGTTAATATGCGATATTTTATTTTTTTTTGTATTTTTATGCATTTATTTCTGCTTTTTACATAGTATAAACTTATGTTTTTTGGTATGCTTGTAGCGTATCTCTGAAAAATCCCAGCGATAGTGTCTTGAGGTGCTTTGCAGAGGTGCCAGAATTCAAATTTTTGGAGGAGAATTAGAATGAAAAAGGTTTTGCTTGCTGTCTGTGCGGCTGTTGCTGCTGCAGCATTTGTTTCGTGTGGAGGAGAAAAAGCTTCTGTCGTAAAGATTGGTGTGTACGAACCTGCTTCTGGAGATAACGGTGCTGGTGGAAAACAGGAAACTCTGGGCGTTCAGTATGCAAATTCCGTTACTCCGACTGTAACGATTGGTGGAAAGGAATATAAGGTTCAGCTTGAAATCGTAGACAATGAATCTTCAAATGATAAGGCCGTCACTGCCGCTTCAGAATTGATTTCAAAGGGTGTCTCAGTGATTTTGAGTTCCTATGGTTCTGGCGTTTCAATTGCTGCCAGCGATACCTTTGCAACGGCAAACGTTCCTGCCATTGGC
>JAFVDR010000023.1 GCA_017476165.1 Treponema sp.
TGTCAGATGATACGCCTCTTTTTGCGCAATATCAGCGGCTGCGCGAAGAAAATCCCGGTAAAATTTTATTGTTCCGTGTAGGGGACTTTTATGAAATGTTTGATGAGGATGCAGTTGCCGTTTCAAAGCTACTGAATCTTACATTGACCCATAAAACCGACCGCAAGATGTGTGGCGTGCCATTTCATGCTGCAAAGGTGTACATAGCCCGATTGTTGAGACTTGGCAAAAAGGTAGCGATTGCAGAGCAGGTTGGAGAAGTTTCAAGGGGTAAAGGTCTTGTAGAAAGAAAAGTCATAGAAACTGTAACTCCAGGAACTGCGACTGAAAGTGAATATTTGGATGGTGGAGCTAATAATTATTTGGCTGCTGCTTTTGTGAGTCATAATAACGTTGGGTTTGCGTATATTGATGTTTCGACAGGAGAATTTAAGGCAACCTGCTTTCCTGAACATTCCTTTGCAGAAAATATGGCAAAGGAATTGGGGCGATGCAACCCGAAAGAATTGCTTCTGCCATGCAGTCTTCAAAACAATAAAGTTGTTTCTCTGCTATTGTCTGACAATACCATTTCTGTTTCATGGTATCCTGACTGGCATTTTGATTTTAAATTAAATTATGAACGTCTTGTAAAGCAGTTCAAGACAGCAAACCTGTTATCCTTTTCTTTGAATGAGCAGTCACCAGAAGTTCCTGCCGCGGGCTTTTTGCTTGACTATCTTGAAAAAACAACAAATACGTCTTTTCCCCATGTAACAGGCATATCCATATACAAAGACAGCCAATATGTCATTTTGGATGATTCATCTCGTAAGAATCTTGAGATTCTATGCAATGTAAGAGACGGATCGTATGAGTTTAGCCTTTTTGAGACTTTGCATTACACCAAGACTGCCATGGGGCTTCGCATGCTGCGCAATTATTTGATGTTTCCCCTTACGGATGTAAAACAGATTGTTGAACGTCAAAACAGAGTAGATTTTTTTGTGCAGGACAGACATCTGTTTAAGGCGGTTGCGGACAGGATGGAAGGAATCCTCGACATAGAACGCATATCCTCGCGAATAGCAATGGACAAAGCTCATGCAAAAGATTTGAAGGCCTTGCAGCAAAGCCTTTCTCTATGGCTTGAAGCTAAAGCTCCGTTAACGAACTTGGCATTTTCTTTTTTGGATTCATCTGAAGCAAAAGACATAATAGATTTGATTCAAAAATCTATTTGTGATGATCCTGCTACCGTATTTAATGAAGGCCGCATTATACGTTCTGGATGGTCTCAGGAATTGGATCATTGGCGCGATGTCCACGATAATTTCAATAAGATTCTGGATGAGTATTGTGAAGAAGAAAAGTCCAAGACTGGAATAGCAAATCTGCGCATACGGAATAACGCTAATCTTGGATATTATATTGAAGTGACACGTGGAAAGTTGGCTTCTGTCCCATCGCATTTTATTATGAAGCGTGCATTGGTCAATGTTGAACGGTATACAACTGAAAAACTACAGGAACTTGAAGAAAGCTTAAATGAGTCCGGAATAAAGATTATCGAGCTGGAGCATGACTTGTATATTGATGTAAGGAATAGACTCAAAGAGTATGTTCCCTATTTAAAGCAGCTTGCTGTAGAAATTGCAGGAGTAGATGTTTCTTTGTCTTTTGCAGAATCCGCTCTAAGAAACAATTGGGTGAAACCAATTGTTGACGATAGCCTTGAATTTGATGTGCGTGATGGGCGTCATCCTGTTGTAGAGGCTCACATGCCCAGTGGAGAATTTGTTCCGAATGACCTGTCTCTTCTTACGGAATCTGACAATACGTATTTTGCATTGATTACAGGCCCCAATATGGCTGGTAAAAGTACATTTTTGCGGCAAAATGCACTGATTTCTCTTCTTGCCCAGACGGGAAGCTTTGTTCCATGTTCGTATGCTCATATTGGTGTTGTCGATCGGATTTTCTGTAGGGTCGGTGCCAGTGACAATCTTGCAAAAGGTGAATCAACATTTTTGGTTGAAATGACAGAAACTGCCAGAATCCTGCGCTCTGCCACGGAACGTTCCCTTGTCATCATGGACGAAGTTGGAAGAGGTACGAGTACGGAGGACGGACTTTCCATAGCATGGGCTGTGAGTGAACATTTGTTGGATACTGTAAGATGCAAGACTCTTTTTGCAACGCATTATCATGAGTTGACACGGATTGAGCATCCTCTGATGAAAAAATTATGCATGGCTGTCAATGAAAATGGAGATGATGTTGTTTTTTTGAGGAAAGTAATTGCAGGTTCAAGTGAAAACAGCTATGGAATCCATGTTGCACGTCTTGCAGGAGTGCCAGATTCTGTCATACAGAGGGCAGGAAACATTCTTTCTTCCATTCAAGATGGTGCTGAAAAAAAAATCGTTCCTCAAAAAAAAGAACTGGGCATTTCTGCTGGGAATCTGTTTAGTGATGAAGAACTTGTGCTGAATGAAATTTTAAGTGCTGATATAAATAATTTGACACCCATGAAGGCTTTGCAGCTTGTTTCCCGATGGAAAAATGTTCTTTCTGGAAATTCTGAATAATTTTTCTGGAAATGTGTTCGAAATATGCATATCACATATACTTATTAGTATATATGATGCATATTGCACATAAGGTCTATAGCCTTGGAAATTATGTTGGTTCTTTTCTTTTCTGCTCAGAATATTGCCTATGTTGCGGAAAGGTGTGCTTTGGCATGCCATTATGCATTGACTGCAGGACTCTTTTGAAACGGGAAGCTTTCCTTGCATCGTTTGCACGTTGCAAAAGGTGTGGAAAAGTATTGTTGTCAGAGCAGTCGGTATGCATGGCATGCAGAACGGAAACTATCCTGAAAGACTGTGATTCTGTGTTTCCTCTCTGTTCGTATCGGCTTTGGAAGAAAAATCTTGTTTTTGAGTGGAAAATTCATGACAGACAAATCCTTTCGGAATTTTTTGCAGATTTGCTTTCTGAAGCGTTAGGAAAGCTGTATTCCGCAAGACATATTCCTGTCATTGTTCCTGTTCCTCCCCGAAAGGGAAAGATTCGGAACCGAGGATGGGATCAGGTTGAAGCGGTGTGTCAGTGGCTTCATAAAAAATATGGATTTACTGTCCTTCATCTGCTGAAAAACTGTTCCTCAGAACAGCAAAAAAAACAGAATGCTGTGGAACGGCTTGCAGCACAGCACAAATTCAGACCGTCCCGTTTTTTTTTGAATATGAAAAATCATATTGATGTACCAGAAGAAGTTGTTATTATTGATGATGTCATAACTACAGGAGCGACTGTTAATGCCTGCGCTGCTGTGTTAAAGAACTCTGGCATCATAAAAGTGAATGTTCTTTCACTTTTTATAGTAGACTAATAAACGTTCATGATGTAAAATATATGGTGAATGATTTTGACTAGCAGGCTTTTTATAGGAGAAAAGTAATGGCAGATGAAAATAGTCAGTTGCAACTTGTAACGTTCCAGCTGGGAGAAGAACTGTATGGTGTAGACATAATGGATGTTAAGGAAATCGTAAAGGTTCAGACTGTTCGGCCTATTCCTAATGCACCATATTATGTCGAAGGTATTATTAATCTTCGTGCGGAGATCATACCTATCATAAATCTTCATAAGCGTTTCCACCTTAAAGCTGTAGAAAAGAAATTGGATGATGATTTGGATGATGAGGGTGGATTCATCATTCTTGATATAGAAGGAAATAAAATCGGTATTATCATAGATCGTGTTGCACGCGTTATTACGGTTGATAGAGGTGAGATTAAGCCTCCACCACAGATGCTTTGCGGTATTGGTACTGAATATATTGAGGGTGTTGTTCGTCAAGATGCATCTTACCTTATTATCCTTGATACACGCAAGATATTTAATGCTGGTGAATTGCAGAAAATTATTGATCCTCAGTTGTAAGGGTTGAATGTACAGCAATGATTAATACATATAGTTCCACTATAAGACGGCGGGAGATGGAAGCTGTACTTACCTGTATGGTTGATGAGCATCTTGGTCCTGGTGATACGGCTTTCCGTTTGGTTCAAACTGTGAAGGAAGTGATTGGCTGTGATGGGGCAATTGCATTGCGAAGTCCATCTCTTGCGTTGGAGTATGCCCTTCGTGCTTTGGAGTTGCCTGCCGGCAGTGGAATCATGCTCAGTGCTCTTGCCCCTGCATGGCAGCTGTTGACTGTGGAAAAGCTAGGGTATAAACCATTGGTACTTGATGTTACGGAAAATGATGGTCTTGTATCTGCTGCAACTGTTGAGGATGGCATACAGAATGGTGGACGACTGTTGATTCTTACGGAATCAATGGGTGTTTTACCCGATATTCAGTCATTTTTGGCATTCGGTATACCGATTATTGAAGATGTTTCTCAATCTGCACTCTCATATTATCCTGTAGAGCGTTCAGAAGATCCTTCTGAACCTATGTCTTCTGAGCACAACGAGACTGATGGGGATGTGCATGGCAAGAGAGCGGGCATGTATGGTGTGTATACCATTTTTGGAATGGAAGAGCGTGACATTATTACGGCTGGTGGTGGAGCTGTCCTGTTTGCTCCTGGAAGGCGGGAATGGACGGTTTTAAAGAAATACGCAGACGAAGCTCCTTCTACTGATTTGATGCCAGACATGAATGCTGCCCTTGCATTTGTAGAGTTGAAGGAATTTAACAGAAATGAAACGGTTCGCAGGGAACTCTTTACTGCATTTTCTCGGGCAATTATGAGTGGCAGGCACAAAACATTCGTAAGGGCTGTTGATTCTGGCTCTACCATTTATTCATTTCCAGTCGTTTTGAATTCTGGTTTTAAGGATGTCAAGGCATATGCCGCAAAAAAGGGCATTGAAGTTCGTCAGGCTTATGAAAACTCTATTATTGCCCTGCGTCAAAGTGAACTTGCTGCTTCTTGCATTTGTGCAAATTCATTGTTGCTGCGATGTGCACTGTTTCCTTTGTATCCGCGATTGGGACAAAAAGATGCTGGAAAAATAGTAAAGGTTTTGATGACACTTCCTTGACCCGTACGAAAAAAAAGTGAATTGAATGAATTGTCTGATTGTTGTTAATTCTTTTAAAA
>JAFVDR010000024.1 GCA_017476165.1 Treponema sp.
CTGTCGTTGCCGTGGCCGATGTTGCCCAAAAAGAAAATGGTGCAGGTAAAGTTTCAGAGGAAGGATCTGCTGGCTTTGTCGCCGTATAGCCTGCTGTGACTTTTTGGGTTGTGTACGGAGTTGAGCCATCCACAGTCATAAACGTCACCGTATAGTATTCAAGGCGCGACAGCGTTATGACAACTTCTTTGGTTATGTCGGCTTCGACATCCACCGATGCCGTTCCCTTTGCGGCTATATTGCCCGAAGCAGTCTTGCCGTATGCTGTTACGGAGTAGTGACCCACAGGAATGTTTGCAAAGGTAAGGCTTTCGCCCTGTCCGCAGGACTTTGTGCTGGAATAGGATGAAGACGATATGGACACCGTAAAGATTTCTACATCAGAAACGGCATAGGTAGCACGCGTTGTGGGCATGCGTACGCACAAGGACGTTGCCGAGCTTTCAGAGCTGCCGCCGCCTGCACCGCCTGCACAAGAAGCAAACAGCATGGAGCCAGCAATCAAGGCAATTACAGTAAAAAGGAAGGCTTTTAAGCTATCTTTTGCCCCCCCCGTTTTTAAATTACACTTAAAGAACTTTTCCATACGCACAGCCTCCGTTTTTGTTCAATTGCTCTACTTAGTATCTACTTAAAATTCAAGATGCTCTTATATATGCAATTCTTCCCCAATTTTCGGGCAAATTTTAGCACACCTTTTGCAATCTGTCTACAAAACTGGGATGAATCTGGGATGAATGTCGATTTTTTGGGATGAACGTCGTTTTTCTGTCGAAAAAATCTTTGTCTGACAAAAAAAGCACCCTTTTTTCTACGATTTTTTTCACAGTTCCATCGCTTTCCGTATGTTACAACAGCATGCTTTTAGGATATACTGTCCGAATGGACAAAAAACCTTTTAAACCATATATTCCGGCAGAATCAATTACTCCGGAATTCACCCTCACGTCTGTTGTTACAGGCATTTTACTCGCAATCATTTTCGGTGCTGCAAATGCATACCTGGGATTGCGTGTTGGCATGACAGTTTCAGCATCAATTCCTGCAGCAGTCATTGCAATGGGAGTTACGCGCGTTATCCTAAAGCGCAACTCAATTCTTGAAAGCAACATGGTTCAGACCATCGGCTCTGCCGGTGAAAGTGTTGCCGCCGGAGCAATCTTTACCATGCCGGCCCTTTTCCTGTGGGCAAAGGAAGGCATCATCACCGCTCCAAGCATCATCACCATCACGTTGATTACGGTGAGTGCGGCAATCCTTGGCGTTCTGTTCATGATTCCGCTGCGCAATTCAATCATCGTGCAAGAACACGGCAACCTGCCGTATCCAGAAGCACAGGCATGCGCCGAAGTCTTGCTTTCAGGAGAAACAAAGGGCAAAGGCACAAAAGCAGTATTTTCCGGCATGGGCATCGGTGCAGCAGTCAAATTCATTGCAGACGGATTCGGATTCATTTCAGGCGTTGTTGCCGCCCCTATCAATGCATTGAAAACGGAATTTTCAATGGAAGTGTACCCGGCCGTCATCGGTGTCGGCTACATCTGCGGCACAAAGATTGCCTCAATGATGTTTGCCGGTGGCGTTCTTGCATGGTTCGTATTCATTCCAATGATTATAAGTTTTGGCGGAGACAGCGTTCTGTTCCCGGCTTCGGCTCCTGTTTCTGAACTGTATGCAAACGGAGGTGCCGGAGCAATCTGGTCAAGTTATGTCCGCTACATTGGTGCAGGAGCACTTGCTGCAGCAGGTATCATCAGCCTCATAAAGTCGCTGCCTCTCATCGTCAAGACATTCTCCAGCGCAATCAAGGGCATGAAGAATGCTTCTGCAAGCGTTTCCGACAGAACGACAGAAGACTTGAGCTTTAAGGTCGTCATCATCGGCACAATCATAACGATTCTTGCAATATGGCTGCTGCCGCCTATTCCAGCAGGCATTTTGAGTGCATTCCTTGTCGCCATCTTCGGATTCTTCTTTTCAACCGTATCTTCAAAGATGGTCGGTCTTGT
Source organism: Treponema sp. (assembly GCA_017476165.1). Lineage (GTDB taxonomy): Bacteria > Spirochaetota > Spirochaetia > Treponematales > Treponemataceae > Treponema_D. Next base: position 2,010 of record JAFVDR010000024.1, read on the forward strand.
CGGTTCAAGCAACAATCCTGTTTCGGGCATGACGATTGCAGCCCTGCTGTTTGTATCAATCATCCTTAAGGCAACGGGACATCACGGTGCCGCAGGATATGTCAGTGCCATTACAGTCGGTTCAATCGTGTGCATCATTGCCTGTCTTGCAGGCGACATGTCACAGGACTTAAAGACAGGATTCCTTCTTGGTGCAACACCTAAAAAGCAGCAGATTGGAGAACTCATCGGTGCCGTCATTTCCGCCATTTCCATTGGCGGTGTCCTGATTCTTTTGAACAAGGCATGGGGATTCGGTTCAGAACAGCTTGCAGCTCCTCAGGCAACACTGATGAAGATTGTTACGGAAGGTGTCCTCAATGGAAACCTGCCGTGGTCATTTGTGTTCCTCGGAGTATTTTCTGCTGTCGTCATTGAAATTCTCGGACTTCCATCCCTTGCAGTTGCCATCGGCATCTATCTGCCTCTTGAACTTGGTTCAGCAATCATGCTGGGCGGCATTTTGCGCTGGTTCATTGAAAAGAAGAACAAGGCTGCAACATCAGAAAGCTCAAACGGAGTTCTGTTCTGTTCTGGTCTGATTGCAGGAGAAGGCATTGTCGGCATTCTGCTTGCAGTGTTTGCTGTTGCAGGCATTTCTCTTGCTCTGCCATTCAGCACTGGCATGATTGGAGCTGTTGTTGCCGCAATTGCAATGGTTGCCCTCATCATCAAGTTTGGACTTCCTTCAAAATCAGACAAATAACGATTGATAATGGCTGCACGCAGAAAGTCCGAAAATTACCTTGACTTGGTTTTCGAACGAAACACCGCTTTCAGATACGAAGAATCAGAAAGCGGTGCCATCACCATTTTTGTCGAAAACAAAGGCTTTTTCAATCGGCTGATGCAAACCCTTTTGTCAAAGCCGAAAGTATCTCAGGTTCATCTTGAAGAATTCGGAAACTTTATTTGGAAGCAGATTGACGGCATGCAAACCGTCAGCCAGATTTCTGAAAAGGTACACAACCAGTTTGCACAAGAGGCGGAACCGCTCATTCCTCGTCTTGTACAGTACTTTAAGATTCTTGAAAACAACCGTTTTATTGTAAGGAAAAACGTATGAATGCAAAAGCCCACCTCTGCAAGGTGGGCTTTTCCTTCGAAAACAAAAAAACAATGCCGTTTAGCCGAGCATCTGTTCTGCAAGCGTTTCCATTTCGGCAACGTTTTTTTCTGTCATGGCAATTTTAATCGACACCTTCTGATCAGCAAAGGTGAGATTCTTGCATCCTTCTGTCAGTCCTTTTTCAAACAGGGCTTTCATTGCCTTTGCTGCTGTTGGTGCCCAGCTTCCGTTTTCCACGAAACCAATCATTCTGTTCTGGTAGTTGCGTTCGGTCAGATGCTCTATAAACTCACGCATTGCAGGGAATACGCCCCCGTTGTACGTCGTCGAAGCCAGAATGAGCTTTCCGTAGCGGAATGCATTTTCTACATTTTCATAGACATCTTCTCTGGCAAGGTCTGCAACAACAACCTTCGGGCAACCTTTTGCCTTTACGATTTCGGCAAGCTTTTCAACGGCTTTTTTCGTGTTGCCGTAAACGGACGTATAAGCAATCATAACACCGTCGCTTTCCACCCCATAGCCCGACCAGATGTTGTAATAGTTCAGGTATGTCGCAATGTCAGAATTCAGTACAGGCCCATGCAGGGAGCATATCGTACTGATGTCCAGGGACGATGCCTTTTTGAGCAGAGCCTGGACATTCGTGCCGAATTTGCCGACGATGCCAAAATAGTAGCGGCGGGCTTCGCATGCCCAACCCTCGGGGTCTTCCACATCATTTGCACCGAACTTGCCGAATGCATCTGCACTGAACAGAATCTTTTCGGAACTTTCATAAGTCATTACGACTTCGGGCCAGTGCACGTTCGGTGCAGCAATGAAATGCAGGCTGTGCGTTCCCAGTTCCAAAACGGAACCGTCGGCAACAACAACCTGACGATTTGCAAAATCGTTGCCGAAATAACTTTTCATCATGGCAAAAGCCATTTTCGAAGCAACGATTTTTGCATCGGGAAATGCGTCTGCAAATTTCTGAATGTTTGCAGAATGATCCATTTCCATGTGCTGGACAACCAGATAGTCTGGGGTTCTTCCGTTCAGCTGCGCATTGATGTTTTCCATCCATTCATTGCCAAAGGAAGCATCAACGCTGTCCATCACGGCAATCTTATCATCCATAATAAGGTATGAATTGTAAGCCATGCCAAGAGGAACGTCAAACTGACCTTCAAACAAATCTATCTTGTGATCATTCACGCCAACATATTTTACTGCTTCAGAAATCTGCATATCCTTTATTTCCTCCAACTATTGAAACAAACTCGACGGCAAACCGAAGTTGCCTCCATTATTCAAAGCTTACATCTGTAACCTGGAAATAGGCCTTTGGATGAGCACATACAGGACATACTTCTGGAGCTTTTGTTCCAACAACGATGTGTCCGCAGTTGCGGCATTCCCACACTTTTACTTCGCTCTTTTCAAACACTTTTGCCATTTCTACATTTTCAAGCAGCTTGCGGTAGCGTTCCTCGTGGCGCTTTTCGATTTTTGCTACTGCCCTGAACTTTGCAGCAAGTGCCTTAAAGCCTTCTTCTTCTGCAGTCTTTGCGAACCCTTCGTACATGTCCGTCCACTCAAAGTTTTCTCCGTCTGCAGCAGCCTTAAGGTTTGCAGGAGTGTCACCAAGTTCTTCCAGTTCCTTGAACCACATCTTGGCATGTTCCTTTTCATTGTCGGCGGTATGCAAAAAGATGTCGGCAATCTGTTCATAGCCTTCTTTCTTTGCAACAGAAGCAAAATACGTGTACTTGTTGCGAGCCTGGCTTTCTCCTGCAAATGCAGCCTGAAGATTCTTTTCTGTCTGTGTTCCTGAATATTTACTCATTGGTATTCTCCTTTCTATTATATTGGGGACCTCGAAAACCTGAAGTTTTAGAGGGTGCCTTTTACAGATCCTTTTTCCACAGTCCATGCTTGTTGCACAACTCATAGGCGGCAACGAGCTTTTCACCGTTCAACAGGAATGCAGCCTCTGGTTTTTCACCGGGCTTCAGCATTTTCTTTTGAACGCTCTTTTCCGTTTCGATTGCAATAAACTGAATGTAGTGGTCGTCTTCGGAAGGGTGAATGACGGAACCAACGGTTACCGTAACCTTGTCTCCGTCAACAGTCACTACCGGCACATGTTTTTCCTGTGTAGCATCCGTAGTGTTTGCCTTAAGCTCTACCATCTCCTTGCCACAACAGAGGGTAGGGCATTTAGAAGGAACAAGTTCCTCCACAATCTTGCCGCAAGCCTGGCATTTAAAAAATTTTACGCTCATGGGATTCTCCTTACACATAATCCTATATGGGCACCTCGAAAAAATCAGTCTCGTGACTTTTTCGATGCTCTACATGTCAAAGGTCTTTGCAAAGACCTCTATTGCGTTCCTGATGCAGTCATCGCAACTGCACAGAACAGTACCTGTTTCAACACCCTTCAAATCCTTGCAGATGAGTGCTCCGCTTTTCTGCTTAAATCCGTCTACAAGCTGCCGCGTTTTTGAAAGCGTTCCCTTTCCTTCTGTTTTAAGCCCAGCAAGCAAGTTTGCACCAATCAGTGCACCGCACGTAGCTTCCATAGTTCCCATTCCAACAGCAAAGCCGCCTGTCATTGCAACCAGCTGATCAGAAGGAACTGAACTGCTCTCGATAAAAGAAGCATCATGCTCTGCAAGAGCTTTAACAACGGCCTGTGCGCAGTTAAAGCCGTTGTGCTTGTAAAAAACAGCCTTTTCTTTTACTTGTTCCACTGCCATGCGTTTCCCCTTTTCGAGGCAACTGAAAAAGAGCGATGTTGCCTATTGATTATAGCATACTTCCTTGGAATTTAAATAGAAATCTTTCTCGATGTTTCCCCTTATTCCATTCCCTTATATTCGTAGCCGGCATCAACAACAGCAGATTTGAACGAATCTTCGGGCACATCCTTTGACAGTTCTACCACAGCAGTCTTTTTTTCGTGGCTTGCAACGGCGGACACAACACCATCAATTTTTTCAAGAGCCTCGCGCACGTGCTTTTCGCAGTGCTCGCACATCATTCCTTCTACCTTTACCGTCTTTGTCATAGCATGACCTCCTTGTATGTTTGATTCACTATTCGTTTCCTGCCGTGCAGGACGAACATCAAAAAGCTTTGCAAAATTCAGGCGCAGGGCGTTTGTTACCACGCAAAAACTGCTCAAACTCATTGCAGCAGCCCCAAACATGGGGTTCAGCGTCCATCCGAACGCATGAATGTAGCAGCCAGCCGCCAGCGGAATGCCGATGACATTATAGATGAATGCCCAGAACAGGTTTTCCTTTATGTTCACAAGCGTCTTTTTGCTCAAAAGCATGGCATTCACCGCATCCATAAGACTGCTTTTTACAAGAACAACATCGGCGGCATCAAGGGCAACATCTGCACCTGCGCCAATGGCAATGCCTACATCGGCCTGTGTCAAGGCAGGGGCATCGTTGATGCCGTCACCAACCATGGCAACCTTTTTGCCGGCATTCTGCAAATCCTGTATGACGCGGAGTTTTCCTTCGGGGAGCACTCCGGCAACAACACGATCCACTCCAACCTGCCTTCCAATTTCATCTGCAGTCACCTGATTGTCTCCTGTTAGCATGACAACCTGTTTTCCCATGTCCCTGAACGCCTTTACCGCCCTGCTGCTGTCGCTCTTTATGACATCTGCAACAGCAATGATGCCCAGAATGCGGCAGGAGCCGTTCGTTTTTTCTGCAAAAATCAATGGCGTCTTGCCCTGCCGTGCCAATACGTTCACGGCATCCTGAAGGCGTTCAGATGCATGTTCTGCTACGCAATCAGCTGAAAACCCGTGAATGAACGAAAGGTTTCCCCCCGCAACAGCAGAGTTGCGAGAGCCATCACTGGACAAACGAACGGCACGGACTCCCTTTCCTCCAACAGCTTCAAAATCAACCAACGGCACAGGATCCGTTTTCCGTGCAGCCTCACGGGCAGCCGTTACCACAGCCTTTGCCAGCGGATGTTCGCTCTTGCATTCAAGGCTAACGGCAATCTGCAAAAGTTCATCTTCGTCTTTTGCATCAAGCACCTGCATGTCCGTTACCGTAGGTTCACCCTTCGTTACGGTGCCAGTCTTGTCCATAACGACAACATCGACTTTGCCTGCCATTTCAAGGCTTTCCGCAGTCTTGAACAAAATGCCGTTTCGTGCACCCTTTCCGTTCCCCACCATGATGGCGACAGGTGTTGCAAGCCCCAGTGCACACGGACAGCTTATGACAAGCACGCTGATGCCCCTTGCAAGCGCATAGCCGGCAGACGCTCCGCACAAGAGCCATGCAACAAAGGTAACTGCAGCAATCAGAATGACGGCAGGAACAAACACGCCGCTCACAGTGTCTGCAATTTTTGCAATGGGAGCCTTTGTGCTTGCGGCATCACTCACCATCTGTATAATCTGGCTCAATGTCGTGTCATTGCCCACTTTGACAGCCGTACATTTTAGAAAGCCGTTCGTATTCATTGTTCCGCTGGAAACGCGGCTGCCCTCATTTTTGTCCACGGGAATGCTTTCGCCCGTCAGTGCCGATTCGTTTACGGCAGAAGAGCCTTCAATAACGATGCCGTCTACAGGGATGGTATCGCCCGGCTTGACAATGAACGTGTCGCCGATGGCAACATCGTCAATGGCAACGGCAACTTCACTGCCGTTCCGAAGGACAACGGCAGTTTGAGGGGCAAGCTTCATCAAGCTTTTAAGGGCATCCGTCGTGCGCCCCTTGGATTTTGCTTCCAGCGTTTTGCCCACCGTAATGAGAGTAACAATCATTGCCGCCGATTCAAAGTAAAAGTTTTCCATGATTCCATGGATGCGGTCGGTCTGTCCGTCTGCCACAACCTTTGTCAGGGCAAACAGGCCGTACACGCTCCATAAAAACGAAACGCCGGAACCAAGGGCAACAAGCGTGTCCATATTGGGGGAACGATGCAAAAGCCCCTTTGTTCCACTTATGAAAAACCTTCTGTTAATCAACAGGACAATTGAGGCAAGGATAAACTGAACGAGGCCTACGGCTACATGATTGTCAACAAAAAAGGCAGGAAACGGTGCCCCCCACATGTGCCCCATTGAAAAATACATCAGCAGGACAAGAAATCCCAGTGATGAAATCAGTCTCCGCAACAATACAGGCGTTTCCCTGTCGGCAAGCTGGTTTTCTTCGCTTGCATGACGCTTGTTTGCACCTGCTTTTGCAGCACCATACCCTGCCTTTTCTACGGCATCAACAATGTCCCGTTCACTGGCAGAACCTTCAACAGCCATGGAGTTGGTCAAAAGGCTCACGCTGCATGACGTAACGCCCTGCACGTTGCCCACGGCCTTTTCCACTCTGGCAACGCACGCGGCACAGCTCATGCCAGTCACTTCATATTTTTCCATTCTTCATTCCTTTACGAGTGCGATGTTTAACTCAACGGCAATCCGTAACTGCCCTATTTGAGCTTTTTCAATGTCCACAAAAGTTCGTCTATTACGTCGTCTTTTCCTGCCAGCAAGTCACGTTTTACACATGTGCGGATGTGGCATCCCAAAACCTCATTGGAAAACGATTCCAGTGCGGAACGGGCTGCACTGGTCTGCACAAGGATGTCAGTGCAATAGGAGTCCGATTCTATGAGCTTCTTTAATCCGCGAATCTGACCTTCAATGCGATTCAAGCGAGTTAAAAGCTGCTTTTTTTTGTCTTCATCACGGACGGTCTTTTTTTCGCCATTCGATTCTTCAAAACGGTGCTCTTCGCAGCACTCTGCCATACGCGCCCCCTAAAATAGAACTGTGCGGAAACTTCAGCTTTCCAAACAGCAGCTTACGCTTTTCTCTCTGGTCTACGCTGTGTCCCTGATACAAGGTCAGCTCTAATATACCGCCAAGGGGTATATATCGTCAAGTACCCTTCGGGGGTATATGTGCAAAAGGATTCTTTCAAAGCTACCTGTCGCGTTTCCGGCAGAAAACCCGGTCACCATCAATACGAGAAAAAACGAGAAAAAAATTTGACAGCACCCGTAAGCCGTGCTATTCTATAACTATAGAAACCTACAGAGTTAGGTAAAGCCGTCCAGCCTCCAAAGCGAGGAAACTTGTGCTTATGCAAAGTTAAAGGGACGGCTTCTTTTTTTGTGAAAAAAAACAGGCCTTTGAAAAAGCCCAGAATTGCAAAGGGCTCAAAACTCATCGACTAACCTCGATTACATTAAGAACCGACATGACAAGCTTAAAATTTGCCAAAGTCGATTCTTTTAGAGATTACCTCATTTTACAATTTAATAGACACTCTTTCGCCTTTTCAGTACAATAGAACTGTTCAAAGACAGGTGGAACACTTGGTCTAATTACCGTAAGAGGATATCCATGCCAAAAGTAGAAGTAAACGAAAATCTTTTTTTTAATCTCGTAGGAAAAAAATATAATTGCGATGAGCTGTTTGAAAAAAAACTCACCCATGCAAAGGCAGAACTTGACGAAAAGCCTGATGAAACCCTTCCACAAGACAAGCGCGTCATAAAAATAGAGCTGAACGACACGAACCGTCCAGACTTATGGTCTACCGGCGGCATTGCACGGTGCCTGCGCGAATACGAAGGCGGAGAGCACAAAAACTACGCTTCGTTCATGAACACAAAGGACACATTCCTTGACAGCCACAACAGGACAATCATTGTAAACGAAAACCTTCGCCATATCCGTCCGTACATTGTATCTTTCATCATATCCGGAAAACCGATAACCGAACCGCTTTTGACGGACTTGATTCAGACTCAGGAAAAGCTGTGCTGGAACTTTGGTCGCAAGCGAAAGACAATTGCCATGGGCGTGTACCGCGAAAAAGACGTTCAGTGGCCTGTTCATTACGATGCAGTAAACCCAGATGAAGTGTCGTTCGTGCCACTCATGGAAGAAAAGGCATCGACATGCCGCGAAATTGCTGAAAATCATCCAAAGGGAAAGGAATTCGGCTGGATTCTGAAAGACTGTGCACAGTATCCGCTGCTCCGCGATAATCGTGGCGAAGTATTGAGCATGCCTCCCATCATCAACAGTGCAACATTGGGACAAGTTGAAGTTGGAGATTCAGAACTGCTCATCGAACTGACCGGCGATGACATTGAAGGACTCATGCTCAGCGCCAATATTGTAGCATGTGACTTTTTTGATGCCGGCTACACTATCATTCCTGTCAAGACACAGCATCCGTACGATACAGGCTACGGCAAGGACATTCAGGTTCCATTCTATTTCCAAAAGCCTACCGAAGCACGCCTTTCTGCCATAAACAAAAAGCTTGGTTCAAGCCTGTCTGAAAAAGATGTCATTGCCGACCTTGAACGCATGGGCAATACGGTTTCCTGCCGTTCAGAAAACGGCGACGTCGTATTTACCTTGACACCGGCTCCATACCGCAACGACTTTTTGCACGAAGTCGATGTCATTGAAGATGTCATGATAGGACAGGACTTGGATTTCTTTAGCCCTCAGTCTCCAAACGACTTTACGATTGGCCGTCTGCTTCCAATAACAGAGTACAGCCGCAAGGCAAAAGTCATCATGACTGGTATGGGATACCAGGAAATGATATACAATTACCTTGGTTCAAAAAAGACATACATAGACAAAATGTGCATCGATGGTTCAAAGGTCATAGAAATTGCAAACCCTATGAGCGAAAACTATCAGTTTGTACGTCCTTCCATCATTGCTTCGCTGCTTGAATCCGAAAGCCAGAGTGCAAATGCCGTCTATCCGCACAAGATTTACGAAATAGGAAAGATTGCATTCATTGAGCCGTCTGAGAATACGGGAACAAAGACAGTCCAGAGCCTCGGCTTTGTAACGGCAGCCGGCAACGCAAACTTTAACGATGCCGCAAGCGAAATGGCAACGCTCCTGTACTATCTTGACCATGCATACGAAGTAAAGGAATCTGATGATCCGCGCTTTATTCCCGGCAGACAGGCTTCCATCATCGTAAACGGCAAGGTTGCCGGCATTTTCGGCGAAGTACATCCACAGGTGCTTGAAAACTGGCAGATTGCCGTTCCTTGTACCGCAGGAGAACTTGACCTTGAATATCTGATGGAAACAGAACCAAAGGAACATGCAGGTACAGACGCTGCAAAACCTGATTCGGAAAAGGCAGCTCCAGCCAAAGGCGCTCCCGCTCAGAAAGCAGAGGCAAAGAAAGAGCCTTCAGCTCCAAAACTTGCTGAAAATCAGGTAGAGCACTACAACAAATACATTGATTTGCGCGTTGCAAAGATTGTAAAGATTGACCGCAATCCTCAGGGCGAAAAACTGTATGTTGAACACCTTGACGATGGAAGCGGCAC
>JAFVDR010000025.1 GCA_017476165.1 Treponema sp.
ATTTTTTCGATTTAATCAGCGGTTCCCTTGCTTTCGTTGATTTTCAGATTTGTCTTATTTACTAAAGCTGATTCATGTCGCATGTGACGCTATTCATCATCTATGGATGATGCACTGTCAAGAATGATTTCAGAATCAGCAGCTCCAGACATGTTTTCGGAGGAAGAATCCTGTAGAGAAGACACGACATCTTCCAACATCTTTTTTCTTCTTTTTTCGGCTTCAACTTCCTGGCGAGCCTTATTTGCGTCAACCCGACGGATATCGGCATTTTTTTTCTTTTCTTGCTCAACCTTTATGGCATCTGCCTTCTTTTCATTTTCAAGTTGCTCGTCTATCATGGAAATGACTGCATAAATAGAGTTTCCCTGCGGAGTATCGGGGTTCAATGCAATGTACTTTTCATAGTCTACCTTGCTTTCCTGCAGACGCCCCGTCTTAAGGCGTGTATTTGCCCTGTTAAGCACAGGAGCTGCATAAAACGGATCTTCTTCCATTGATTTTGTGTACCATTTTTCGGCACCAGCATAATCATTCATCTTAAAGGCTATGTTACCGGCATCAAAAGCCAAGACTTTCTTGTCAGAACCGCTGGCTTCCATTCCCTTGTTGCAAATTCCCAAGGCCTGGGAATACTTTTCCTGCTGAAAATAGCACATTGCCAAATAAATGTAGGCCTTCGGGTCTTCGTTGGAGTCAATGGCTTTTTGCAGATAGGGAATTGCCTTTTCTGCATCATTTGCACGAAACAGGGATTCTCCCATTTCAAAATTCGACTGTCCGAATGCACGCACAGCAGCACATCCTACAGCCAATACACATAAAAAAACACACTTTGAATAAAATTTTATCATATACAGACCTCCGTTGCATAGAAATGGAACAAAGTCTGAAACTTTGTTCCTGCAACACCCTTTGACATATTTACATAAAAGATATAATCTTTTAGTATTTAAGGAAACCTCTAAAACTTTAGTTTCTAGAGGTAACTTTGAAAGAACGATGTTTTGAACCACATAACTGAACAACTACGTTGCAGGGATTCAAAACTCGACGGCAAGCCTAAAAAATTGCTTTTGCGAATTAAATCGCCACAGGCAAGTTTTTAGAGGTTGTCTCATAATAGATAAACAATTACAACAGATATGAGTTACTAATACCCATATAATGCGGAGTTTTTATAACATGAACAGCACATTAGTTACGGTAATCATCATCAGCGTATTAATAGCCTTTATAATATTCATCAGCTGTGTAATACTAAAAAACCTATTCACACCTAAAAAAATCGGCAGTATTCAAAAATTAATTAAGACAGGAAAGATACAGGCCGCTCAAAAAACGGCAAAAGCCGTCCTTACAAAAAATCCCCGTGACTATGTCGCGCACTACTGGCTTGGCGAAGCCTATCTTGCAGACAACAAGCAGGAACTTGCATTCATGGAATTCAAGACGGTCAATGAAAATGCAGTCTTTAACGGCGATATTCCTGAATTGAAATTCAGAAAAAAGATGTCGGCACTGTATCAGCAGTTCAACTATCCACAGGAAGCACTGAAAGAATTCATTCTTCTTACAAAACTTGAACCTGCAAATTCTGAAAACTTCTTTAATGCCGGAAAGCTGTACGAAGCAACAAATCAGCCGACGCCTGCATACGTAGCCTACGAAAAGGCAATTACCCTTGACAAGAAGAATAGTCAGGCACATGCTGCACTTGGTTATTTGCTTTTCCGCAACAAGAAACCGGCAGAAGCAAAGAAAGAAATCGACATTGCAATAAAGCTCAATCCAAATACATTTGCAAACTACTACTACCTCGGTAAAATTCTAAAGGAAGGAAAGGATTATTCAGGTGCAATCAAGGCGTTTGAGAAGTCTCAGCGTGACCCCGAAATGCGCCAGCGATCCTTAATAGAGAGAGGCTCTTGCTACATGGTTGCAGAACAGATTGACAATGCAATTGGAGAATTCGACCATGCCATCAAATGCGCAAAGAACGATGCCAGCCAGGAAACTTTATATGC
>JAFVDR010000026.1 GCA_017476165.1 Treponema sp.
GAGGTTCCTCACTTAGTTGAAATATGAAACGCCGGCTGCAAAGATGTTCTGGCAGGTGTTGCCTGAAGCATTTTTCAATAGGTCTTTGCTTGAACCGTCTTTGTCTGTACCCATGGAGCGTTCATTGTGTCCCATCTTGCCGAGTACGCGCCCATCAGGACTGGTAAGGCCTTCGATTGCATACAGGCTTCCGTTAGGATTGTCCGGTTCTGCAATTGCAGGAATGCCGTTTTCATCAACGTACTGCGTGAATACCTGTCCCGAAGCAAACAGCTTCTGTGCAAGTTCATCGCTTATGATGACGCGTCCTTCTCCGTGGCTTATCGGAATCAGGTGCGTCGTTGCATTGAGAATGGACTGATGCAGTGCCCATGGACTGGTTGCGCTCACCATCCGCGTGCGAACTATGCGGCTGATGTGGCGTCCAATTTTGTTGTAAGTCAGTGTCGGCATGTCTTGTGACGGTTCTCTGATTTCTCCATACGGAACGAGTCCCGTCTTTATGAGTGCCTGGAATCCGTTGCAGATTCCAAGGACAAGCCCGTCACGCTGCTTAAGCAATTCCATGATGGTGTCTGCAATCCGTTTTTCGCGGATAACGTTCGCAATGAACTTTGCAGAACCGTCAGGCTCGTCGCCAGCACTGAAACCACCGACAAATGAAATAATCTGGCTCTTTTCAATTTCCGCCTTAAACTGGTTCAGTGACTCTGACAAATCTTGCGGCGTTCTGTTGCGGAACACCAAGACGTGGGTTTCTGCTCCGTTCAGGTTAAAGGCGCGTGCCATGTCGTATTCACAGTTTGTACCGGGGAATACCGGTATGATGACGCGAGGCTTTGCTGTTCCCGTTTTTACGGTAAACGTTTTGCGGGCTTCCGCAAGGCTCTGGTGTTCTTTTGTTGCAAACTCAGGGAGAGGCTTTTGCAAAGGTGCTCCCGAAACAGGAGGGAATACGGAACTGAGTTTTGACTCCCATGCCCGTTCAATGTCTGCAAGTAAAATCTTTGTTCCAAACACGTTGATTTCGCGTTCTGCTGTTGTTTCTCCGATTTTTTCCACTGTTCCGTCTTCAAAACCGGCAACAGATGTAAGGTCTTCGTCTGATTCAACAATGATTGAACCGTACAGCGGCGTAAACAAGTCTTTTGCACTTACATCCATGTCAAGGTTTGCTGCCGTTGGACTTGCAGGAACAAGGCGAATGGCAGCACCTATTCTGTTGCCCAATGCCATTTTGCTTACTGCTTCGGCAATGCCGCCCGGTCCAACCGGATACATGGCAAGAATTTTTTTGTCTGCGTTCAGCTTGTACAGTGTCTTTGCATTTTCCGCGAAAGTATCGAAATCTGGTGCCAGCTCCTGTGAGTAAGGAACGCTCACCAAATAAATGCCGCTGCCAGCTTTTTTAAAAGAACCGCTTGTAACGTGTTCAGCTTCGTCTGTCGTGACGGCAAAGGAAACCAGTGTATGAGGAACGTTCAACTGCTCAAATGTTCCACTCATGCTGTCTTTGCCGCCAATGCTTCCCGTTCCCATTGCCTTTTGTGCATCCAGTGCACCCAGCAGTGCGCTTGCAGGATAGCCCCACGTCTTTTCGCTTACGGCACGCCCAAAGAATTCCTGAAAGCTCAATCGGCATGTTTCAGGCTTTCCGCCGATACATGCAATTTTTGCAAGGGAAGAAAGGACTGCCGTCTGGGCACCGTGCCATGGACTCCACTGTGCAACGCGAGGATCGTAGCCATACGTCATAAGGCTTACGGTAGTCGTTTCCTTTGGACTCAGTACAGGAATCTTTGCTGCCATTCCAGCTTCTGGTGTTCCCTGATATGCACCTCCATACGGGAAGAGCACAGAAGATGCTCCGATTGAACCGTCAAAGCGTTCGCCCAGTCCCCTCTGAGAACAGCAAGCAAGGTCTTTCATGTTTGCAATCCAAGCCTTTTTTACTGTTTCGGAATTCGGTTCATTGCCCAGTATTGCATCAACGCTTTCCAGCGGCTTGACCAACGGTGAGTCCTTTGGTGCCGCAGGGCTTTCGATTGTTGCCACAGCTTCGTGAGGAGCTCCTGCAGTGTCAATGAAGGAACGGTCAATGTCTACTATTGTGTTGCCCCTCCACTTCATGACCATGCGGTTTGTATCTGTAACGGTAGCAACAACTACGGCATTCAAGTTTTCCTTGTGGGCGGCTTCTATGAACTTGTCTACATTTTCTTTTTTTACAACGACAGCCATTCTTTCCTGGCTTTCGGAAATGGCAAGTTCAGTGCCGTCAAGACCTTCGTATTTTTTAGGAACAGCATCCAGATTAATGTCCAACCCTGGTGCCAGTTCTCCCACTGCAACGGAAACACCGCCTGCACCAAAGTCGTTGCATCGGCGAATCATCAGGCAGACATCCTTGTTGCGGAACAGTCTCTGAATCTTGCGTTCTTCAACGGCATTTCCTTTCTGCACTTCTGCAGCAGCCGTTGTTACAGATTTTTCCGTGTGCACTTTAGAAGAACCCGTTGCACCTCCAATGCCGTCGCGTCCAGTTCCCCCGCCCAGCAGGATAATGATGTCACCTGCTTCAGGAGTTTCCCTCAGGACAAGGTCTACTGGTGCTGCTGCTATGACAGCCCCCAGCTCCATGCGCTTTGCAAGGAATCCCGGATGATAGACTTCTGCAACCTGTCCTGTCGTAAGTCCAATCTGATTTCCGTAGCTTGAAAATCCCTGAGCAGCTTCTCTCGTCAACTTCATCTGAGGCAGTTTGCCCGGCAGTGTCTGGCTGAGCGGCACGGTTGGATCTGCTGCACCCGTTACGCGCAATGCCTGATATACCCAGCTGCGTGCAGAAAGTGGGTCTCGGATTGCTCCACCAATGCAGGTGGCAGCACCTCCGAACGGTTCAATTTCTGTAGGATGGTTGTGTGTTTCGTTTTTGAATTCCAAAAGCCAGCGTTCAGTCTGCACAGAATCCTTAGCTCCCGACGTGTAGTGCACGTCAATGTAGATGGAACAGGCATTGTTTTCTTCGCTTACTTCCAAATCTTCAAGCTTGCCATGCTTGCGAAGGTATTTTGCACCGATGCACGCCATGTCCATAAGGGTAACAGGCTTGTCAGTACGCTGGGCATACAGGTCTGTCCTCATGTCTGTATATGTTTCAAACGATTTCTTGAAGAGCGATGCATACGGACCGTCTTCAATCTTAACATCTTTCAGTATTGTATTGAACGTTGTGTGGCGGCAGTGGTCGCTCCAGTATGTGTCCAACACCCGTATTTCCGTAATGGTCGGGTCTCTGTGCTTTGAAGCAAAGTAATCCTGCATCCACTTGATGTCTGCAAAGTCCATGGCAAGACCAAGTTTTTGGCGATAGGCTTCAAGATCTTGTGCATTCATCGTTGTAAAACCATGTACCGTAGGAATGTCCTGAGGTACGTCAGTCTTCATTTCTAATGTTTCTGGTTTGGAATTGTCCGTAAGGCGGCTGTCTACTGGGTTAATGAGGTAGTTCTGTATCTTGAGTACATCCTGTGCGCTGACAGAACCTGCAAGAATGACTATTTTTGCACATCGGACGCGGGGAGGCTTTGTTCCGACTTTGGTTGTCCGGCTCATGCTTTCCCTCAGCAATGAAAGACACTGTTCAGCACTGTCAGACCTCTGGTCATACTGTCCGGGCAGATACTCCCAGATGATTGCCGTATTGTCCTGAGGAATGTCCAGCGTTTCAAAAAAAACGCTGTCGCTCTGAGGTTCTGAGAAAATGAGAGTAGCAGCAGCTTGTGCAACTTCGTCTGCAACATTTTCCACATCATACCGGTTCAAATAGCGAACACCAGTAACACCGTTAATACCCAAAAAGCCGTTTATTTCGGCATAAATGCGGGCTGCCTCATTCTGAAAGCCAGCCTTTCTTTCCACGTATATACGAAACATTCAAATATTATAGAAAAAAACACTGCTTTATGCAACGTAGAAATGGTACATCAGAAAACGGACTGCTCAGTCATGCCAGCAGCGACAATGCCTTTTTTCTATGGAATATCATAAAAACAAAGCATTGGACATGGCGAAAAACTCTTTGTACAATAAAAGAAACTTGCAGACAGACTAACAGAACGGGAGGACTCATGAAAGCTAAGCAACGGATTTTTCTTTTTGTAGTCTTGTTGACAGCTGCCCTGTCAGTATATGCGACAGATGTATCTTTAAAAAAGATACCTTCAAAAAAGGAGAACTCAATGAACATTATCGTTTCAATTACGAGCGACAGCGGAAATTATACGCTGTATGCAATGCTTGCAGACAACAAGTCTGCCGATGCTTTTTACGAACTGCTCAAAAAAGGCGCAGTCACCATTGACATGCGAGACTATGGCGGTTTTGAAAAAGTCGGACAGCTGGGAACAACCCTGCCGCGTTCGGACAGTAACATTACAACGGATGCCGGAGACATCATTTTGTATCAGGGCAATCAGGTGACGATTTACTATGATGTGAACACCTGGAACTTTACGAAACTGGGTAAAATCACAGGCGTATCAAAATCAGAACTGAAAAAAACACTTGGCAAGGGCAGCATTCTGGCTACCTTCAGGCTCATAGAATAGCTGTTCAGCATTTTTTGAGCGGTGCCTTAAAGCTCAGCTTGCGAGGTGTCGCCATACCGTCAAAGGCAATGGTGTACTGCTTTTTTGCATCATCAACTTCAACAACCGTGCCTATGCCCAAAATGGTATGGCGAACGCGGTCTCCTGCAGCAAGGTCTGCCAATGCCGTCCGTTTTTCCAATGCACTGTCTGAATCTGAAA
>JAFVDR010000027.1 GCA_017476165.1 Treponema sp.
ACCCCACTTTTATGTGAAGGTTTTCCCCACGGAATATAACGACAATGATACCGTAATTGTACAGTTCATCTGAAAAAATATACGGAACAGAAGATACATTTGTCATATCTTTTACACTTGCCATCATTCCAAAAAAGGGAATATGTGATTCATAACTAGAGACTGCAGTAAAAAAATCAGAAATTGAAAGAGAATGACCAGCTCCAAAAACCAACGCACCTTTTGCGTCATCTGTTCTGAGCAATTCCTCTCCGATTATATCACCAACAGAAAAGGGATCTTCTTTCGTACAGTCAAAATGATGAACAGTAAAGCATGTTTCTTCAAAAAAAAGGAAACTGCACAATGTACCATTTGACTCATTCCATGAAGATGAATTTCCAGAAGCCGTCGTCAAGCCAACCAACGCAATATCAGGAAGTTCCCGTTTTACTGTATTAATTATAGATTGAATGTAAAATGAGTCTGAACTGGATTCATATATCTGTAAAAGCTTATTTTTAGAATTACGGTATGCATCCTCAGTTTTTACAGAACAGATAAGTTGAAAAAATTCTCCCATTCCATGAACAACACGCGTATATTGAATCACTGGCAGATACTCCCTTTCTAATGCAAATACAACTATGAGGCATGTCAAAATGCAATGCACATGCATTTTGACATGCCTTTGAATTAAACAACGATTTTTAAGATTGTCAGTTATGAATTAAAGCTCTTATGACTGCAAATACTATCTGCCCTTAAAGAAATCATCTATCTTTTGAATAAGCAACTCTGGTTCTTGATTTTTCAACAGATATTTTTCCGGTTTTGCAGAAAGAATCTTCAATACGGTATCCTTATCATCTTTTGATGTAAGGAAAATGACCGGAATCAATGCCGTGCGAGGATCATTTTTCAACATTTCAAACACCTGCAAGCCTGATGCTCCCGGCATTTCATAGTCAAGCAAAATCAAGTCGATTCCCTGCTGATCCTGAGTAAGGAATGAAATTGCATTTATGCCCGAAGTAACAATGGAAACATCATATTTTTTTGAAAAGAGATTATTCATTGCACGCAGCGCAGTAGCATCATCATCAACAACGAGTATCCTTTTCCGTCCCGCATTCGGACCGTTATGAAGCTGAAGGTTCTTCAGCTTGCCCAAAATATCAGGAACATTGACGGGTCTGGTAAAACTGGCAGTAACCATCGTCTTTGGAATAAATTCATTTACGGCATTTATTTCAGTCTCATTGCCAATCAGATACAACACACGGTCTTTCATATCTTCCGACATCTTGTTCTTTAAAAATTTCATCGTCCCGCTGAACAAGGTTGTATTTCCTTCCAAATATACCATGAAAATATCAGGAAGTGGCTCTAGCAACTGAATTTCGACTATGTCCGGCTGAGTAGTGATGACTTCAAAACCAATATCTGAAATACTTTTTATTAACGTTTTTACAAGAAAATTAGCTTCCGTGCAAACAAGTAAAATTTTATTATCCATAAAGACCGTCCTTTTCTTTTATTATATCACAGTATTGATTATTATGGTAAAAAAAAATCACTTATTTTTGTTCTATTCCTGAAATTAAAGTTCTTTCAACCCTATCAATGACTTCATCTGGTGTACTTGCCCCAGCTGTAATGCCAACAACCCCCATTGCGTAGAATTCTTCGGGAATTTGCATCTCATTTTCGATTAATGCAGAACGACAGATAGATACAGCAGTTTCATACAACCTTCTTGTATTTGCAGAATTTTTTCCACCAATAACAAGAATTCCATCAACCTGCCCTGCCAAATCTTTCAATGCATTCTGTCGTTCTAATGTTGCAGAGCAAATGGAATTAAACACAACAATACCTGCATTTTTTGACTTTAAGACATTTGTAATTTTTTCAAATTCCTCAGGACTAAATGTTGTCTGTGCAATAAGTACTGTTTTTTCAGGAACAGAAAGCGTGCATGCCTCGTCAAAATTTTGCACAACAAAAGTAGGAACGGCATGTTCTTCTGCAAAACCAATAATGCTAGTCACTTCTCCGTGATTTCGATCACCAGCAATAATGACAGCATAGCCTTTCGAACTCCATTCTGAAGCCCTTTTTTGGCTTAGATGGACACGAGGGCAAGTTGCATCAACAATCTGTACAGATGCCTGTTCCAGTTGACGCATGACAGAAGGTGTTGTTCCATGGGCTCTGATTATTACAATCGACGATGAGTCGACTGATGAAACAGTTTCCTTAGATAAAACCTGCAAGCCTCTGTCTTTAAGATTGCTCAGAACAGTCGGATTATGAATGAGGGGCCCCAGAGTCCATATTTTTTTTTCAAAGGCTTCATTTTCACGCAATGATTTTTCTGCAGCATCAACTGCCCTGCGGACTCCCATGCAATAGCCAAGAACAGCAGCACGAATAACTTTCATGCAAAAAAGTATACTGTAGTGGGGAAAAAAAATCCACTGTGAAAAGCCACAGTGGATTTCATACTAACCGATTTGAAAACTGATTAGTTAGATGACATTGTCACTACATTGCTAGAAGCAGCAGCTGACTTGCTCTTTTTTGCACCATTCTGAGACTTTCTTCGCATGAAAGAAATGAATCCTGAACTGATGAATAGAGATGAATAACAACCAGAAATAAGACCAATTGTCAAAACAATTGCAAAGTCGCGAATGCTTCCTGTTGTAAAAACAAGCAATGAAATAGAAGCAAACAACGTAGTAACTGTCGTGATGATAGAACGAGAAAGAGTGTCATTCAGAGACTTATCCAAAACAGTATTGAAATCCTTGGACGACTCAACCTTCAGGTTTTCGCGTACACGGTCAAGAATAACAACCGTAGCATTTATGGAATAACCGAAGATAGTAAGGATTGCAGCAAGTGTTGTTGTAGAAAATTCCACCTGAATAAAACTAATAAACGTAAACATAATAAGACAGTCATGAATCAATGCAATGACAGCACCCAAAGCAAAATCCCACTTAAAGCGGATTGCAGCGTATCCCCAAATAAGGAAAAGGGTCAAAATTGTCAAGAGTACAGACTTTCCTGCAAGGCTGCTTGAAAAACTAGATCCAACAAAGTCAGTCTTTATAATTGCAACATTGTTTGCGCCAAATTTAGACTGAAGCGTATTCAAAATGGAATTCTGTAACGTCTGGCTTGAAGCAGAATCATCTGAAATTTTTGCACGAATCTGAAAACTTCTGTTGCCTTCAGTTCCAAGCTGCTTAATTTCAACATTCTGATCCTTCAGGAGGTCACGAAGCTCATCAATGGAAACAGCAGTCGTTCCAGAAGAAACATACAAGCGGAACGGAACATCTGATGAAAGGCGAGCCGTTACCGCATTGTTTGTAAATATGCCATAGGTATCTGCATCGCCAAACTTTTTAACAGTTGCAGTTATGCCATCAACCTTGTTAAGAGAGGCAGCCAGAGAGTTAATTGTCGGATTCTGTCCATACGTAAATGTACGGGTTTCATTTTCTGCACCAACACCACTGATAACAACATCAAGGGATGTCGAAGTAGCATCTACACTTACCGTTGCAGAACCTTTATATGTAATTTCCATGGCAGCATCAGCAATGCGAACTTCTTCAATAAGTCCAGGCTGAAAATCAATACCAAAATTGATACCACGGACAAAAAGGCTTACTATACCACACAGTATAATGACAGCACTTGTAATAGCACAGCCAAGGAATGCCTTGCTGAATTTAAAATTTCTATTCATTACTTTAACCTCCAGCTTATGCTCATTCCTTTTCTTTTCATGACCTCAGTATTAAAATCGAAGATAAGACGAGAAACAACAAGAGCTGTAAATACTGTAGAAACAACACCAATTGCAAGGCTTACTGCAAATCCCTGAATAGAACCTGTACCAAGCATTGTCATAAAGAATGCTGCAATGAATGTCGTGATGTTTGAGTCCATAATTGCAGAAAAAGCATTATCAAAACCAGCACTTATAGAAGCCGCCCTATCTTTTCCAAGCCTCAACTCTTCTTTTATGCGTTCAAAGATAATGACGTTTGCATCAACAGCCATACCAATCGTAAGAATCATACCTGCAATGGTAGGCAATGTAATGGTAAGATTAAATGCACTCAAAATACTGAACATTATGTACATATTCAGCACCTGTGCTACACAGGCATTGAATCCTGCACCCTTATACCAAATGAGCATAAAGAGCATGATGGCAACAAGACCAACAGCCAAAGCAAAGATTCCCTGCTTTACGGCAAGATCTCCAAGAGACGCACCGATAACCTGCTGACTTTCAACAGAAAGAGGAACATCGAGCCATGCAGTCTGCAAAACTTTTTCAAGGTTGCGAGCTTCCTGCTGTCCGAAACCTGTAATGGCAACCTGTCCACCTGTAATGGCAGTCTGAATGGTTGCATTGGACTTAATCTTATTGTCGCTCAAGATGGCAAGACTCTGATGAATGTGTTCACCTGTGAATTCTCCGAAAATCTTGGCACCCTCTGCATCAAGCGTAAAGTTTACAGAAGGCTTGTTTGTCAAGCTTTCTGTACCAACTGTTGCAGATTTAATATGCTTTCCATCAAGAACAATTTCTTTTTTTACAACGAGATAATTGACACGCTGATCAAGTCCGTACTCATCAGTCATGTAGTAGCCGAACACCTCATCATCATCAGGAATAATAGAAGGATCTACAAGCCGTCCCGAAGAATCAAAAGTGCTGTCAGGATGCTGGGCATAGAACAACTGGAAAGCCTGTGTTGCATCATCATCAACCAAGCGGAAATTCAAAATGCCACGCCCCTGAATAATAGAATTAATCTGATCAGTTTCAGCACTTCCAGGAAGTTCAATGTAAATGCGATCTTCACCCTGCTGACGAATTGTAGGAGATGAAAGGCCAAAGCGGTCAATACGACTCGTAAGGGTATCGATAGCCTGCTGCATTGCGGCCTGCTTTAACGAATCAGTATCTGCAACAGCAGCATTTCCTTCCTGAGACTTTACAACAGCATCAAGGTCTGCACGAACAATAACGTTCATACCGCCGCTCAAGTCGAGACCAAGCTTTACAGAATTCTTATAATTTTTCTTGTTCTTTAAGATTTCATCCCTAAAGCGACCTTCAATGACACTCTGCAAAGCAGCTTGTGAAGGGAAAGATGCCAGAGCATCGTGCAAAGTCAAAGGAGATGGAACTTTTTCACCCATATCCTTATAATTCTTTACAACATACTTCTTTAACCATTTCTGATTTTCAGAAAGTTCAACTTCAGGATAAGATTTCACCTGAAAAACAAGATTCTTTACTTCGGATGCAGCCTTCTGGCTGGAATAATCCTTAATGTTCTCAAGAGAACTCAAGGCAAGAGCCTGCTGTTCTTTCGGAGTGCGTGCATACCACTGAATTGATGGCCAGAGGAACACAAAACACATTGCCAGAACAGCAATAATAATAACAAGACGACCTCTTTTACTCATCTTTCTTTTCCTCAACTTTTGATTCGCCTTCAGAATTTTTCTTTCCAAACAAAGACTTCTTTTCTGCAGGAGCAGACTCCTGTTCAGGCTTGTCAGTTACAACACTTGCAATAGCTGTACGGTTAAATTCAATCTTTGTGCTGTCATCAACCTTTACAACAACAACATTTTCCTTTACGGAACTCACCGTTCCATGGATTCCACCGATTGTAATAACCTTGTCTCCTTTTTTAAGGGCATCAAGCATCTTCTGGGTTTCCTTCTGCTTCTTGCTCTGAGGACGAATCATCAGAAAATACATAATCAAAATGATTAAAATGAATGGCACAAAGGTTGCCAATGTGCTTGCTCCAGCAACAGAAGCATCACCTGAAGCTGCAGTCTGGAGGAATAATGGTAAACAAGACATAGATTAGTTCCTTCTTTTTTAAAGTTTAAAAATCAGTAAGTTAGAATATCATTATTTTTTGTGCATGGCAAGTATATAGACGGGATTTGTTCATACAAGATTTAGGCAACCTCTAAAAACTGCAATGTTTTGAAACCAACAGTCGAGCAAAGGCTTTGCCTAAACAAAGTTATTACAACTGAGTTGCCATGGGGCAAAACGCAACGGCACACAGAGGTTGCCAACACATTACGATTTTTTTACGGCACGAACAAACCTTTACTTTTTCAAAAGGACATCCAACTCTTCGTTCTTTGCAAGTGCATTTGAATCAACAGGGTTCAAGGCAACAACCTGCCGCAAATAATACTGAGCACGCTTCCAGTCTTTTTTGTTGTAATACACCTGATACAAGCGATACAATGCATCGCTATTGCGAGGGTTGTTCGTAAGGCTCGTCCTTAAATTTTCAAGGACAGACGCTTCATCACCGTACAAAAAGCTCTTTTCATAGAACAAAAAGCTTTTCATCTCGGAATCGGCCCCTGCCACAAGAGCATTTATCAGTTTTTCAGCTTCGGAATCCTGTCCAGAGGCTACAAGCACTTTAACACTGGCTTTCTGAACGCCAACATTCTGAGGTTCCTTTGCAAACAGAGCTTTTGCAAGTTTTGAAGCTTCATCAGATTTGCGACATGCCAGACAAATATCAATATGCAAACAAAAATCTTCTATAGTAGCATACGATTTCTGGACAACCTTGTTGCTCAACTCATAGGCCCTTGCATACGAACCAGCTTTATTCAGCTCATTGATGCATATTTTCGTTGCATCCCTATTGTTGCTGTCGTTCTGCAACACCTTCATTGCAAGTTCCAAGGCTGAACAACCTGCAATGGGCATGTTCGCCTCAGATGCTACCGCGGCCGCATACAGCATAACGTCGCAATCATCAGGATAGGCATACAAAGCTTTTCCTATTGTTTCTGCTGCAGAATTATTGTTTTTGTTCCATTCTTTCTGCAACTTGGCTCTCAGCAGATAATAATCCTTTGAAACAGAACCACTGCGAGAATAGGCATCAAGCAAAGAAGAAACCTTGACATAATCACTGCTTTCCATTGCTATCTTTGCCCTTATAAGGACATAATCAAAGCTGTCAGGGGCAAGCGTCAAAATCTTTGCAGCATACTCATTGGCCTTGTCAAGGGAACCGTCTGCATAATATGCATTGCAGACAAGCTTGAGTGCTTCAACATGCTGAGGTTCAAGAGCCAATAGACGCTCCCCCAGCGACAATGCAGATTCATAGTCCTGCGAGATGCTGCAAGCCTTTAATCCGTACAACAATATTTCCTTGTTTGAACCGTCAGATTCAAGTGCTTTTGAAAAACAGGAAAAAGCACCTGCATAATTCGCTTTCTGATACAGAAAAACACCCATAAGATAATTTGCAAGTGCAGAAGATTCACGTAGCTTCAAGGCCTTTGAAAGAGAAGCCTCAACCTTCTCGTTGTATTCAGGTTTCAATCCTCCCGTCAGAACAACAAGACTCGGCAAGACCAGAGAAAGAAAGTCCTCATTTTTTATTTTAACATCAAAAATTCCGCTTGCAGCACTATATACAGTATTCGTATAGGCATCTGAACGTGAAAATTCAGGGACACCCCATGTAACAGGCTGAGACGGCCATGCAACCTGCATAATGGCCTGACACAAATAAAGGAGAATCTTTTCTTTTTCAGTATAGCTTTCCTCGGCAGTCCTGTGAAGCAAAGTAGTTGCAAGCTTAAGGGAATGTGGGGAACCATCTTCAATCAGAGCCATGATGCGAGGCGGAATAGAAGAAAAATACTCCTGAGACTTTCTTGCAGATTCAGGAATGGGAATGCTTACCGCCCCTGCTGAATTATTCTTAGACGAAGCTTTCTTGCTTTTTTTTGATGCAGCAAAAGCAGAATCTACATTCATGCACAGTACGGCAAAGACAATCAGAATGGAATGAACAAGACTCCTTTTCAGCATTCATCATCTCCTTGAACAAGGGAATCATCCTCCATGTAAGGAAAGTTCTCGTTTCCCGACTGCTGGAGAAGAAAAATACAAATAAGGATTACGCCGCCCAAAATAATAAGCAGCGGCCACCATTTAAGCATAAAATGCCTGAACGTAAAAGGAAAGACATGCATTGAAAACATCAAAAACACGAATCCCAGCACGCACATCACAATAGCAGGAAACAGATATACCGACCGTATCCTGCGGAATTTATAGAAAACGGAGGGCATCAAGGAAATGCCGCATCCTATCATTATTGTCGGCCACATTTCCCTGAACGAATAGGGGATAATATGAGTATCTATCAGCAGAAAGACAATCCCCATGAGCAGCGCAAAAAGTCCTGCAAATATAGTATACCCGTTTTCTGTAAAAGCAAAGGAAACAAACAAAAAGACAGAACCTATCACCATGAAAAAAACGGGACGAAACGCAAACACGCGAGTTGCATGTTCAGAATGATCTACCAGAAGGAAAATTCCAGCAAGTATAAGGAACAAACCCAACGCAAGTACACAATTTGCAAAAGATTTCGTTTTGTCTCTTTTCCCCATAACTATCAGAAAGCTCCTGTCACATGTCCGTCATACTCAAACCGATACTATTATAATACGAAATTTAGTTCTTGCCAATAATTTTTAGCTTTGCTACAATCAAAACATGCAGCCGCCGAAAATAGTTACAAGACTATCACTTGTCCTTACATTCTTTTTGCTGACCTGTTGTTCGCAAAACAATATTTCAAAAAGCTACAAACAGACGCAATTGCAGCTTGAAGCCCAACTCCAGAACCCCGATTTATCTACAGAAACTCAATTCGGCATAATCAACCAGATTGCAAAGAATATGCATGCTGTCAAAGACTACCATTCACTCATTCTTTTTCTGACAAGCTGGGTAGAAAAACATGAAACCGATCCATACAATGCATACTGGCTGCTCATGACTGCAAATGCGTACCTTGAAACAGATGCCGCACCGGTGGCCTCCTATTATTTTGAAAGAATAATCCGAAATTATCCAGATTTAATCGTACAGGAAAAATCCATTCATTTTTTAAGCCTTCAGCAACTCATACAGATCAGTACAGAACCTGCAAACAGAATCAAATACTTCAACCAATTGATTACGCAGTTCCCCAATGACGTAAGCATTACGGAAATGTATTACCGTCTGGCGCTTGAATACGAAAAAGAAGGCGAATGGGCCCAAGCAATCAGAACATACACCCTGTTCGTAAACAGGGACGATGCAGCAACCATCCAAATTCCAGACATTCCAAACGCGTATCAGACCGCAAAACAGCTCATAGACTTTAACAAATCATCAAAGGACTGGACATTTGAAACAATCGATGACCTGACGGCAGCAATCAAAAATGCAATTTCAAGCTATGATTACCGAAAGCTCGACTCCTACAAGTCAAAAGTCAATTTCTTTGCCATGTCATGGCAGCAAGATGAAAACGCCGACAATGCCCAAAGTTCTTTTTCCATGAGGTCGTACATGCGCGGCAACAAAATTCACTACGAAAACGACATCGACAGCATATCTTCGCCGACCGAAGCCTATCTTCGCACATGGGGATGGAACAGCTACATTCATGTTTGGTATCTTTATTTCAGGAAAGTCAATTTTCCTGCCGATCCTGAAATACATGGACGCTGGGAATGGGCCGGCATCTATTATGGCGAAAAACTTTAAGGGAACTATGAGCAAGAGATACACATCCATCATCCTATTTTTTACAATTCTTTCCTTCAGTTTGTTTGGTGCAAATGCAAACAAAAAGGTTGCCAATATAAAAGCAGTAGATGTAGAAGCACAGGCATCCGATGCAAAAGCAGCAGATTCAAAGGCAGCAGATGAAGTACAACCTGACGAAACAAATCAAGAACAAGCAGGAACGCCATTGGAAAATCTGGAACTGCTTTCTTCGCACGAGCTGTCAATTCCTGACACGGCAGAACCCTCTGAGTCTATTCTCGCCTCTTCCAATACAAACGTACAGCGCAAGGAACTGGAAATTTGGGGGGCAGACCATCCTCTTTCCGTAAAATTCAGGGAACAAAGCCTGAGCGAGCGCAACAAAAAATGGATCATACAGGCTCTCAACCGATCCACACCGTACAGACCATACATTCAAAAGCGCCTTAAGGAACTAAACCTGCCGTCCATACTGCAATACCTGCCCATAGTGGAGTCCTATTACAATGTCAATGCAGTGTCATCAGCAGGGGCAACCGGCATCTGGCAGTTCATGACCAATTCCATGGAGCCGTTCCTGAAAAAAAACACATGGTATGATGACAGAAGAGATCCGTGGAAAAGCACTGATGCTGCACTGGCAAAGCTTTCCGACAACCTAAAGCAATTCAAGGACTGGCCGCTTGCAATTGCAGCTTACAACTGCGGTTCAGGAGCAATGTCAAGAGCCATCAAGAAAAACCCTGGAAAAGATTTCTGGTATCTTGCAGAAAACAACATTTTAAAATCCCAGTCATCGCAGTATGTACCAAAACTGCTGGCAATTGCAGACGTCATTGAAAATGCAGAATATTATGGAGTTCCTGAGATAGCAGAAGCCGCAAACATCATAAACGAGACCGAAGAGCCCCAATACGACTTTTTAATCACAAACGGCATGTACAGTTTTGCACAGATAGCAGAACTTGCAGGCATAGAAGAATCCGTCATCAAGGAGCTGAACCCTGCAATCCTTAGAAACTGTACGCCGGCACGCATGGAATACACACTGCGAATGCCATCGGGAACAACAGAGGGTCTTGACCAAAAGTTAAAGGATGCCGGAGCACCACCAGATGCCATTGTCTATACGGTTGTAGAGGGCGACACCCTTTGGGGCATAAGCAGAAAATACAAGCTCACAGTGGAAGATTTATGCACAGTCAACAACATACGCGAAAAAGACATCCTGCACCTCAAGCAAAAGCTTATCATTCCCATTTTTAAGTAGCATGCACGTAACAAATCATTAGCTTTTAACTTTTAAGTATATAAGTCCGATATAATAAAAGAGGAATACCAAATGAACAAGAAACTCATCAGCTCCATTCTTGCATTCTGCCTTGCATTTCAGGCAGCTGTGTTTGCAGAGGATCTGCTTTACTATACAAAAGATGATGAAGCCGCAGCAAAACAGGCTGCAGCACTGACAGCAAACGTATCTGAGGAGGATGCCATTATGGCTTCCAGAAGCAAGATTGACTGGTCAAAGAAAACATTCACTTCAAATGTTTCCCTTGACACAGTAAAAGCAGGAATTCCCATGCCAAGCGGCAAATCCACCTCATTAAACAAAATTAAAATGGAGCTTCCACTTCTTGTAAAGGAACCGTTGCTTTCCATCTATGTAGACGACAACAGAACTCTGGGGGATCTTGTCCTTGATGGTACAATCACCCTTGACGAGCTTACAAGAATCATTGACAACTCATCACAGACTCCTGCTTTTTTTGAAAACGGAACGAGCAACCTTCTTACTCAGCATACCTTGAAACTGCAGGAAATAGGCTCTCTCCTTGTCCGCCACCACAATCCATATACACAGCAAAAGCCTATCCAGCGCATTTCTTCGCGTGCCTACTCTGGCATTGTCATTGATGCTCGAGGCATACTTCCTGTACAGGGTGAATACGTTGAAAGCGACGTTGAACCATGTCTTTTTCCTAAAATCTGGGACGAAAACATGACTTTGGTATATGAACGCAACATGGTTCTGCCTGAAATTGCAAAAAAACAAGGCATTGTCTCATATTTTACAGACAAAACAGCTAAGAATTATGAATCGCGCGTGGGTTCAGATCCATTGTGGATAACTGCAAAAAAAGTATACGGCGTATACCGCTGCGATCCTGTCATTTCTCATGACGACTACCTGAGGATTGCAACTGTTCCCGAAAACCTCAAGCTCCTTAAAGAAGGAAAAATTGTCGTCCTGCTAGGCAAAGAAAAGATTGAACACAATGTCAGTGCCCCGGAAAAGAATACAACATATTACGCAGATTTCAGGCACATGCAATATGTCTTTGAAAATGCCGTAGAAGGCACTGTCATAAAAGATGCAGGACCTGGCGTTCAGATTACCGTTCAGAACCTGAAATTCAAGGCTGATTCTGCAGAACTGCTTTCAGATGAAAAAGACAGAATAAACCAGATTGCAGCCCTCATAAAAGAGACAATTGCAAACGGAGACTACACGATTATGGTTGAAGGCCATACCGCCGATGTAAACAAACCTGCAGGACAGCTGACGCTCAGCATTCAGCGAGCACAAACCATAATCCAGCAGCTGAGTTCACAAGGCATTGACAACAACCTGTTTACATACCGCGGATTTGGAGGCACCAAACCAGTAGCTTCCAACGACACTCCAGAAGGAAGGGCTGCAAACCGCCGTGTAGAAATAATCATTATACCAAGAGATTCTTTCGTTCAACGAAGATAAAAGAAACCCCGAAAAATCGCAAAGACGAGTTTTTTCGCGGTGAGTCCTTTAAACAGTAACAGGTAATCGAATAGTTCCGGTTACCTGTTTTTTTCATTCAAACCATTTTTGACAAAAGGCAAACGCCTTCTATCAATGCTTCATGTTCAAGAGGTGCAATGCGTGCATACAGAGTATCGGGCGTATCGCCCTCGCAGACGGGAACCTTTTTCTGACACAAGATTTTTCCCGTATCGCATCCTTCATCAACCAAATGCACAGTACAACCACTTTCTTTTTCGTGTGCAGCAAGGACTGCTTCATGTACATTATGCCCCCACATCCCTACTCCACCAAACTTAGGCAAAAGGGCAGGATGCAGATTAACAATCTTATTCCGATACACGGAAAGAATTTCACCACCCAAAACAGAAAGATAGCCGGCAAGCACAATTGCATCAACTTTATATGAAGGACATGCAGCAAGAATGGCATCTGACACCGCAATCCTCTTTTGGTCGCGTGTTGCTTTTTCTGCAACATCCTTTCCCATCACGGAATACGGACTCCGTATCAAAGCAGGAATTCCTGCATTCTTTGCCCTTTCCAGTGCATAGGCATTTTTTGTATTGGAGACAACAAGAACAATGTGGAATGGACATGATTCATTGTCCCTTTCATAGTCGATGAGAGCCTGAAGGTTCGTGCCACCTCCAGACACAAGAACAGCTATGTTCATCATAGGGCAACCACAGCTTCAATTTCGCACAGAGCACCAGCAGGAAGGGCAGATACGGCAACACAGGATCTGGCAGGCTTGCTCACAAAGTACGATGCATACACCGAATTGAATTCGGCGAACGTCTGAATGTCTGTCAGAAAACATGTTGTTTTCACGACCGCAGAAAAATCCGTACCGGCAGCAGTCAAAACAGCCTCAATATTCTTGCAAATCTGCTCCGCCTGTTCCGTAACATTTTTTCCTTCTATTTCAGAGGTTTCAGGATTAATCCCAATCTGTCCAGAAAGATACAAAAAACCATTTGATTCCACTGCCTGAGAATACGACCCCAATGCAGCAGGAGCTTTATCTGTAGAAATCTTTTTCATGCTATTACTCGCTCACAAATTTAGTCATCGCCTTGCAGCCCTTGAATTCACCCTTAATGGGCTTGTCCGTATGACCGACATATCCAATTTCATAGGCGACCATGTCCTCAATGCCATCCTGATGATATTTTTTTCCGCGGGAGTTGAACATCTTGCGTATGGCAGCAGCATCTTTTGCCTTTACCGCAAGAACGAACCCTATTCCCATGTTGAATGTAGAGAACATATTGTTCTTGTCTGCACCACGGCGTACCAGCTCGTCAAAAATGGCAGGAACCTTCCAGCTGTCCTTTTTAATGACAGAACACAGCTGCTCTTCACCTTCTGTTGCATGAGGATACATGCGCGGAAGATTTTCATAGAATCCACCACCCGTTACATGCACCATTCCATGCACGGAAGAACGGTATTTCTTAAGGAC
>JAFVDR010000028.1 GCA_017476165.1 Treponema sp.
AGAGCCTACAATTACAATAAAACAGTAATCATTCTTTGATGTATCCTTTATATTAAAGAGCCTGTTCAAACGAAGAATTGAAATAACTTCGTTACGAACATTCAACACCTCATAGCTGTCAATTGTATTGATGCTACTCTTTTTAACACGTTGACTTTCAATGACATTTGCGATTGGAATCGAGTATACTTCCTTTCCAACACGAACCAAAAGACCTTGAATAATTGCAAGCGTCAATGGCAACCTAATACTGAATTTTGATCCTTTGTGTCGTTCACTAACAATGCTAATTGATCCCTTCAGTTTTTCAACCATTGTTTTAACGACATCCAAACCAACGCCACGACCAGAAACATTACTAATCTTATCACTTGTAGAGAAACCTGGCATAAAAATAAGATTATATGCCTCTTGGTTAGACAATACTTTATTTGGACTTATCAATCCCTTATTTATTGCCTTTTGCCGAATCTTATCTACATCGATACCTTCGCCATCATCAATAATGTCGATAATAATCATATTACCTTCATTTGCAGCACGAAGAGTCAAAGTACCAGTTTCATCCTTACCAAACTTTACACGTTCATCCGGAGGCTCAATACCATGATCCACGGAATTTCGAACACAATGCATGATTGGATCAAGCAAATCGTCAACAACCGTCTTATCAAGTTCAGTTTCTTCACCTTCAATGACAAGATTAACCTTACGTCCCAAATCACGGCTCAAATCACGAACAACACGAGGGAATCTATTGAAAATAGTTCCAATAGGCACCATTCGAATTTTCATGACACCTTCCTGCAACTCACTGGCAATACGACCTAAATTCTGAGTTGAAGAGCGGAGTTTGCTTGAAGTCAATTTGAAATCATTTTCAAATGAATCGAACCAACTTGAAAGACTGCCATACTCTTCAGAAAGCTTCTGACGAACTTCTTTTACAGGAACACCTTTCTGTACATCTTCAATATACTTTGGAACATCTTCAAAAAGATGATGTTGTTTTTCCTTAAAACTGCTATTGAGAGTCTGCAACTGAACCTGCAAATCAGCCGTATGAAGACCAATCTGGTTAAATGCAGCTTTTGTAATGACAGTTTCACTGACAAGGTTCATCAATACATCAACACGACGCGAATCAACACGAAGGATAGAACCCGTCTGACTTACCTTATGGGCTTGAGCCTGCTGATTTCCAGCAGCAGCCTTCGGTGCGGAAGCCGCAGGCTCCTGTTTTGCTCCTTCCGACTCACGAACGACAGTTTTTTCAGCAACAGGTTCCGGCTTTACTTCAGGTGCAGCTTTCGCAACGACCTTAGCAGCTGCAGGCTCAGCATGTCCCGAACTAGAAGAATCTGCAACTTCAGAAGCTGAAAGTGCATATGTACTCGCTCCTTTTACCTCCTGTGCATCAGCAGCAAGAGTTACATCATCCAAGAATGCAGAATCCTCAATATCCTCCTGCTTTGCATCTGTTGCAATGTAATACACAACCTGCGCATAGAACGTATCTTCATACAAAGATTCAAAATCTGGAATAGTCTTCAGTACGGCACCAATTCCCTTAAGAGAAGCAAACACCTGAATGCCGCCAACACTGTTCATCGGATTAGATTCATCAAACGTAACATTTACAGACCACAATTTCTGACCTTCAGGAGTAGCCTGCTTCAATTCCGTATAGTCTGAATCCGATAGAGGTGGCACAGGAGGCATTCCAGAAGCAGAAGACTGAGGAACTGGTTCCGACTTCTTTTCAACTGGAACAGATGCAGCAGGAGCCGAAGCTGCCGCTACAGGCTTTTTCTTTGCACCCTTTGCCGGAATATATGACTGAATTTTTTCTATAATCGGAGAAACATTTTCCTGATATACGGAACCATTTTTCCGCGCCTCAAGCATTGCCTTAATTGTATCAATAGATGTAAGCAAAACATCAACAATAGGCTCTGTTACAGAAGCCGTTCCGCCACGAAGAGCATCAAGCAAATCCTCCACGTCATGACAAAATGTTGAAAGTTCAGTCATTTCAACAGTTGCAGAACCACCTTTCAAAGTGTGTGCTGCACGGAAAATTTCATCAATGGAGTCATGATTGTTAGGATCATTTTCAATGACAAGAATGTTACTTTCAAGGTTCTCTACCTGCTGTTCAGCTTCAGCAAAGAAGTCTTGAAGAAGTTCTTCGTTGTTAGGATCAAGATAATCACTCATACAATATATTTTAATCGGTTACAAATATAAGTCAAGATAAAAAAATGAAATCACGTTATTTTTTTTATAGATTTAATTTATTTCATGGTAAAATAGAAATATATCTAAAGAATGAATAAAAACATTCCGATGAATAACGATAGTCTATTGTTTTTTTTCCAAAGAGGAGGTTGCAACTATCTATGAAAAAATATCTCTCTTTTATTATCGCTACTTTATTTCCAATCATTAGCATTTATGCATTTGAAACTCCTTTTTTTACAGGACATGCAGGTTTTATAGGAGACTTTACAAGTAATTCATCCTCGAATGACTTTGATCCAGCGTTCTTTTCTGCAGGATATTTCGGTGGCCAAATAAATTTTCTTGACACGCTCGTTTTTCGTACAGAATTTTCTATAAAAACAAATGACCTCTTAGGGAACGACATATTCAGAACACCAGAGGGGACATCTTCTATCTTTAAAATTCAAGAACTTTCAGGCACATACAAACTCAGTACAGCACGTTTGACACATTACTTTTCACTCTTTTACGGAGAATATGAACCTATCGGTTCTGACATATTTTTGCAAAGGCAGTGCGGCATACAGGAGATTTCATCACCGCTCACAGAAACTTGGCAGGGGACAAACGGTTCTTCTATAAATCACTTCTACGGAGGAGGTCTTTCCTATGTAATGCGTTTTGAACAGCCTATAGCTTTAGGTGCATATCTTTACAAGAATTATGATGCATATTACGAAGAACACTCACTTAACATGGATTTGCGCATTGCGGGGGCATTTCCAATGTTCATTTTTGATGCTTCCAGTGGTGTAGGTCTTCCATCAGGAAGCACAGAAGGCACGATGGAAGATTACGTGCTTATTGTCAGGGAAGCAAGTTTTCATGGTGGATTCAATTTCCTCATTGGCAATTCATCAGAACCTATATCAGTACTGACTCAAATAGGCTTTTCCGACGTCATTCTTGCACCAGGCAAGAAAAATCCAAAAAATGACATAGACAAAGCATGGGATGAGTTCTATTTCCTATTCGAGCCTCGAATCAACTTAAGGCAATTATCATTTGCCCTGACATTCTTTAATATACCATACAGCAAAATTCAAACAGGCGATTACGAATACGTGCAAGAACCAATGGGAATAAATGCAAACGTATACACTCGATATTTTCATCTTGGCGATTTGAATTATACAATCGGAATGCATGCCACCTTAACGCTCAGCGACAGAGCCATGAAAAGAGCAATACACGAAGGCGTTTGGAAAAGAAACTTCTATATAAGTCCGTATGCCAAATTCCCTGTTTATGGAGGAGTATTGTCATCTTCCCTTTCCATAAACTGCACACAACTGTTCAAGTTCAATCAAAACTGGTTCAGCAATATTGACTACAGACTGGGGTTCCGTTCTCAATTCTAAAAAAACAGCCCTGTTTCATCACAAAGCAGGACTGTTCAATTATCAACCAAATGAATGGCACTCGAAAAACGGATGTTCAGCGATGTCCCTTAAACTACAGTTTTAATCCTTGCAAGCGGCGGCAAGCCTCTTCCACATCAGACCTATGGCCAAAGCAGCTGAAACGCACATAGCCTTCACCCGAAGGACCAAAACCGCTTCCCGGTGTCGTAACAACATTGCATTCATTAAGAATCTTATCAAAAATATCCCAGCTTTTCCATCCAGGAAAATACACCCATAAATAGGGAGAATCACCAGTATAATATACTTTCACTCCTGCTCCTGAAAAGTTACTACTTGTCAATGTTTTCTGCATGAGTTTTGCATTGTCCAGATAATAGTTTACAAGAGCCGTAGTTTCCTTTATTCCTTCATCATCAAGAGCCGCAAGACCACCCTGTTGAGCAATATTACTTGCTCCATTAAAAAGAGTCGTCATAACACGATTCCAGTCCTGTTTTACAGACACACCATCGGAATATGTCAGCTCAGAAGGAACGACAGACCATCCAAGCCGTATTCCGGTAAACCCAGCAAGCTTAGAAAACGAATTAATTTCTATTGCACATTTTCTTGCACCGGGAATTTCATAAATGGTGCGTGGAAGACTTGCATTGCGTATAAAAGAATAATATGCAGAATCATAAATAATGATGCATCCGTTTTTAAGAGCATAATCAACAAGTTTCGCAAGCTGTTCACGAGTGCTGGCAACACCCGTCGGGTTGTTCGGACTACAGAAATAAATCAATGTAT
>JAFVDR010000029.1 GCA_017476165.1 Treponema sp.
AACCACCAGGCACTATTGCGTTTTGCATCGCCAGACTGGCAAGGAAACTTCCTTATAGCATGCATTATTTTTCCCTTTGAAATTCAATGGCAGCGTCTTCTTATAATATTAAGGAAAAGAATAAAGCATTTCATTCCAGTCATTATCGGCCTGTTGATTCTGGATTGTACAATCATCTATATATTTTTTTCAGGCATCCTCATTCATTCTTTCTTCTCCAACAAAATCAATAATTCAGGACGAGATGCTTTGCACTTTGAGGTTCATGATGAAAACCAATTCATAACACTTTCGGAAACCAGTGATGATTTCCTGGACTTTAAAATCCACAGGCTAACCTTAAAGGCAAATGAAAACGTTATCCCCATGCGTTACGATATAAGCATAGAATCAGAAGACAGCATTCCCTTTTATGATTGCAACTTTGAATATGTCGTCGTTGGCAAAAAGAAAATCTTCATACAAATTCCTGATTATCCTCAATCAGATGTAACAGTCATATATTCAAGTGACAAAGATATTTCGCAAATGATTTCCGTGACATCGTACGTAAAAAATGAAGAAGGACAGATTATAAAAGAATCTGATTCCATACTGATAGAATCACCATAATACAGGAATCTTCCCATGCAAAAGATATATTTTCACGTTGACCTGGATTCTTTTTTTGCCTCTGTCGAACAACTGGATCATCCAGAATACAGAAACAAGCCCGTTGTTGTGGGAGGATTGCCAGGAGACCGCAGAGCAGTAGTTTCTACAGCCTCATATGAAGCCAGAAAATATGGCATTCATTCTGCAATGCCCCTGTCAAAAGCCGTACAATTGTGCCCACATGCAATTTTTTTAAGGGGGCACCACAAGCGTTACCTTGAACTGTCATCAACAATCATGACAATTCTTTCACACTACTCTCCTGATGTAATACAAATGTCTATTGACGAAGCTTTTTTAGACATGACAGGAACAGAACGACTATTCGGTTCTCCAGAACAGGCTGCCCTCAAAATAAAGCAAGATGTCAAAGAATCAACAGGCCTTACTATCAGCATTGGAATTGCAGGAACAATGTACGTGGCAAAAATTGCCTCTGGCTACAGAAAGCCTGATGGCATGACATACATAAAGAATGGAGAAGAAGAAAAATTCATGCTTTCCCTTCCTTTAGAAAAAATATGGGGACTTGGAAATAAAACACTGCTCCGCATAGTTCATTCAGGAATAAAGACCACTTCAGACATTCATGACAAGTCCATAAACTATCTTACAACCTTATTTGGGGAAACTACAGGATTATTTCTCTATAATGCCGTACGGGGAAACAAAAATCTAAAATTCGGAGAAGAAGCAAAAAATCATTCCATAAGTGCCGAACGGACATTTGAATATGATTTGACAGACAGATACATCATAGAAACTGCACTGCTTGAAATCATACAGACAGTCTCTTACAGGATGTACAAGGAAAACGTGTGTACGAATACGGTTGCACTGAAAATAAGGTACGAAGATTTTTCTACAGTCTCAATACAGGAAACAACAAGTTTTCCTGTAAAAAATGCAGATACAATGTTTGAAATCTGCAAAAGATTACTCGACAAAAAGTATACAGCAGGAATGGGCATT
>JAFVDR010000004.1 GCA_017476165.1 Treponema sp.
GTCGTAATCGGACATATTTTCCTCCATTGTGTAACTTTGAGCGGTTCACACTTTGGAGTATATGTCCGATTTATACATTCCCGCAACTGTAAAACTTTTTCAGACCGCCAGCCGTAGCTGGCGGTTTTCCCTAGCAATAAACGACAGGTTTCCTCATGCTGAGACAACTGTTGGAAAGGAAATCCTGAAAGTGGAAAATCTTAATGCCGGAAGACTTGTCAGAGACATTTCCTTTTCTGTTATGGAGGGGGAAATACTTGGCATTGCAGGGCTTATGGGTGCAGGTCGCACAGAAATGACACGTGCCTTATTTGGAGTAGACAGCAAGGAAACGGGAAGAATATTTCTTGATGGAAAGGAGATTTTCATACAGAAACCTTCTGATGCCATAAAGGCAGGAATTGTACTTGCGCCTGAAGACAGAAAGAAAGACGGTTTGTGCACGAAGCTTTCCGTAAGGGATAACATTTCCCTTCCGAATCTGGATCTTCTTTCTTCGAAATTTGGCATAATAAACAAAAAAAAGGAAAATGAAATGGTATTGAAGGCTGTAAGGGATTTTTCTATAAAGCTTGCGAGTCCAGAAGCAAACGCGCAGAACCTTTCTGGAGGAAACCAGCAGAAGGTCGTAGTTGCAAAATGGCTTTCAAGGAACAGCCGGGTTGTCATTTTCGATGAGCCGACACGAGGCATTGATGTAAAGGCAAAGGTCGAAATTTACACCATCATGAACCATTTGAAAAAAGCGGGAATAGGCGTTGTGTTTGTGTCATCGGAGTTGCCTGAAATTCTAGGAATGTCAGACAGGATTATTGTCATGTGTGATGGAAGAATTACAGGAGAGCTTAAGAGGGAAAATGCAACTCAAAAAGATATTCTTGTATATGCAACACAATTTGAAAAAAAGGTAGGGTAAAGAACATGAAAAGCAATCCTTTCAAAAAACTAGCGTCCATTCGAGGGATGGGACAGGTCATTACAGTTTCAGTAGGTTTGGTACTATTATGCATTGTCTTTGGTATCATTAATCCGACATTTTTTTCAGGGCGAAACATAAACAATATGCTTCGCCAGATTGCACCGATTGTTTTGATTGGCATTGGACAAAGCTATGTACTCATTACGGGAAACATAGATCTTTCCATTGGTTCTGTCGTCGGAATGTCTACAATGATTAGTGCAACACTTATGACAAAGGGTCTGAACCCTTGGGCAAGCATGTTTTTTACGCTCATCTGCTGTATTGCAGTAGGTGTCACAAACGGACTTCTTGTTGCCGGGTGCAAGCTGCCGCCTTTTATAGGAACGCTTGGTACCATGACGATAGCACGAGGAATAGCTCAGATTGCCAACGGAAACTACAATACTAACAGCATTGGGGAAAAAGCCGAAGGATTCAGGAACTTCTTTTACTACGGAAAGTTTTTCGGAATCTATTCGACCGTATGGATTGCAATCATTTTGTGGATTGTGTTTAACTTTCTTTTGTCTCGGACAAGGACAGGACGCCATATCTATGCCGTAGGTTCAAACCCTGATGCAGCAAAACTGTCGGGTGTAAGCATCCTGCGTTCAACACTGATTGCCTATATCATTTCTGCATTCTGTTCAAGCATTGTAGGACTTTCTCAGTGTGCTTCGGCGGGAATGGGTGCAATGGATGCTGGAAACTGCTACGAAATGTATGCTGTAGCTGCATCCGTCATCGGTGGCGTTTCTACGCTTGGAGGACAAGGAATTCTATTAGGTACCGTTATCGGAGCATCCATCTGGGGAGTACTTCAGAATGGACTTCAGTTTGCTGGAGCTCCAGTTGCCATACGAAACATCGTCATTGGCGTAATCGTTGTACTTGCGGTTCTTCTTGACATTGTTGCAAGAAACGGAAGCCTGTTTAGGTTTTCGAGAAAAAACAAAAAAGAAATTATTGGCTGACAATTAGCCATAATTATAAAATTTTCATAATTCGGAGGAAAACTATGAAAAAAATTGTAACTAGCATTCTGCTTGCCACTGCTGTTGTATCTCTTGGCATTTGTGCTCCAAAAAGCAAAAAGTCAAAGAAGAGCAAGAACAAGAACTACAAGGTTCAACTGATTACAATGGATCAGATGGATCAGCACTGGGCCAATGTTGACAAAGGTGCAAAAGCCGCCGTTGCTGAACTGGGGCAAGTCGATTACAAATGGAATGCACCGAGCACGAAAGACGATGCACAGCAGATTGAGTGCATAAACAATGCAGTGGCACAGGGTGCCGATGCAATCCTTCTTGCTGCAAATGGTCCCGATGCCGTTACGTCTGCATTGAGGGATGCAACTTCTGCTGGAGTGAAAATTATTTATGTTGACTCTGCTGCCAACTACCCCGGAGAAATAACCCTTTCAACGGACAACAAGAGTGCAGGCAAGACTGCTGGGCAGGAAATGCTGAATGAACTCAAGAGCAAGGGAATTACTTCTGGTTCAATCGGTGTGATTAGCGTAAACTCAGCAACAGCTTCCACTGTTGCCCGCGAAGAAGGCTTCCGCAGTGCATTTGCGGGAACAAAATTCACCATTCTTGAAACACAGTACTGCGATGGAGATGCTTCACGCTCTAAAGATGCAGCAGCAAACTTCATTACACAGGGAGTTATAGGATTGTTCGGTGCAAACGAAGGTTCTACCGTTGGAATTGGCAATGCAATCCGCGAAAGCAACTCTAAGGTTGTCGGCGTAGGATTCGATACTTCTGATACTATAAAGCAGCTTATCAAACAAGGCTACATTCTTTGCACGATGTCCCAGAATCCTTATACCATGGGTTATGAAGGTCTGAAGAGTGCCGTAAAGGTTCTTTCTGGCGAAAAGCTGCCTTCAAAATCAGTAGATACAGGTGTATCTGTCATTACAAAGAAAGACCTGTAGCAATAGTTCACAAAGATCTCCTAAGATGTTTTGATACCATTCAGGCAGACCGATTGAATTTCGGTCTGCCTGTTTTTTCGTCCTACATGCACTCATTTCCAATCATGAGTTACGTACATTTTGATTTCAACAAATGCAAAACAGTTCAAAAGCCTTGTATTTTTCAGTAAAAGTGCTATTATCTTTGCATCATGAAACGCATTTTTGCATTTATCCGTCGGGAAATAGTATTCTGCATTGCAGCACTGTGTGCCATTGCAAGTTCGTTCTTTGTACCGCCGTCAAGGAACTACATTTCCTATATAGACTGGAACACGCTCTTTATTCTTTTTGCCTTGATGAGCGTCATCGCTGCCCTTCGCGACTGCGGCATATTCGACAGGATGGCATACGTACTGTGCGGTCACATCCATACTTCACGGATATTATGTACCGTGCTGATACTACTGAGCTTTTTTACAAGCATGCTCATAACGAACGATGTTGCACTGCTGACATTCGTTCCCTTTACCCTTGCAATCCTTGGTACATCCACAAGCGGAACGGTTGTCCTGCTGACAGTCGTTTTGGAAACCATTGCTGCAAATACTGGCAGCATGCTCACCCCGCTGGGGAATCCTCAGAACCTCTTTCTGTTTTCAAAGATGGGTGTCGGCATCGG
Source organism: Treponema sp. (assembly GCA_017476165.1). Classification (GTDB taxonomy): domain Bacteria; phylum Spirochaetota; class Spirochaetia; order Treponematales; family Treponemataceae; genus Treponema_D. The sequence goes on from JAFVDR010000004.1 coordinate 3,571, forward strand.
TCGGTTCATGCTCATAATCATCATCTATTCGACAATCAGCCTTGTACTGCTGGGACTGTCCACACGCCTCATCCCTAACATGCATCTTTCGGTAAAAGGCACATCTGCATCAAGTAGCGTTACCGCAAGACAACAAGAACACAAGGAACACGGCATTCATCTGTCAAGAACGACACAAGAAGTCATCTATGCAATTCTTTTCGCTTTATGCCTGCTCTGCGTCCTTCGCATTGTTCCCAAATGGATTGCAGCAGCATCAGTATGCGCGGTGCTCCTTGTGTTAAACAGAAAGGTTTTAAAAAATGTAGATTACATGCTGCTCCTTACGTTTACGGCATTCTTCATATTCACAGGAAACATAGCAGCCATTCCTTCCGTAAATGCTTTCCTTGAAAAGGCAGTGTCCGGGCATGAATTTGCCGTCTCTGTCCTGTGCAGCCAAGTCATAAGCAATGTTCCTGCAACGCTTTTGCTGTATCCGTTTGCAAAAGACATTCCTTCGCTGCTTGTGGGGGCAAACGTTGGCGGGTTGGGGACACTTGTGGCTTCGCTTGCAAGCCTTATATCGTTCAAACTGTATTCCAGTGCAACAAAAAAGATTCAGCTTCCGTCCTGCGGAATGTACATGGCAGTCTTTACGGCATTGAACCTGCTGTTCCTTGCCGTCCTTGCAGGCTTTTTTATTTTTCTATAAAAAACTCAGTCGTTGGCACGCTTAAAGAATTTGCCAATGATTGCCTTTGACTGAAGGACGTTTATGAATGCATCGGGATCGGTAAGGCGAATGGCCTTTTCCAGATAGCCTGATTCCGAGCTGGAAACTACAGAATACAACAGCGTTCGCTCCTTGCCAGAATACAGCCCCGTTCCCGTAAAGACTGTTGCATCATGGTTCGTCAGGTTTCGAATGACAGCATACACGTCGTCTGGCTTTGATGTAATGATGAGGAGAGTTGTCTTTGCGTACTTTTTGTACAAAACGTTAATTGCCTGTGTAGATGCATACTGAAATATGATTGAATACAAAGCAGCTTCCCATCCGAACAGAAGCCCCGCAATGCACAGCACCAGGCAGTTGAATGCAAGAATGATGTTCCATGCGGACTTGCCTGTCTTTTCAGAGATGTAGATGGCAACAAAGTCTGTTCCGCCGGAGGAACTTTCTGCAAACAGGCACAGACATACGGCAACAGCATTCAGCATGCCACCAAAAACGGCGCATAGAATTTTATCGTCAGTTACGTATATATATGGAAGAAAATCTGTTACAAGGCCTGAAACAACAATAAGGACACATGAAAGAATCGTAAATTTTTTGCCTATGAATTTAAAACCTATAATTACGGGAATTACATTCATGGAATAGGTCAAAACAGAATACGGCAGCTTGATTCCTAAAAATGCATCCGCCGCCTGCTGAATCAAGAGTGCAACACCGGCGAATCCACCTGGAAAAAGCCCTGCAGAATGCACAAAAGTATTGATGTTAACGGCAAAAATAAAGCTTGCAACAACAATAAGAAAAACGCGCAGTGCAACCGGTTGCTTTTTTGTAAAATTCTGCATAGTTTATGTCCCCTAAACTGAAAATTATCATCTAATAATATTGAATTTTTTATAAAATGGCTATATTCTATTTAGTTAGCGTATATTTATGCAATGATATAATTAGGGGTTATTATGAGCACAATGAAATACGATTTCACGGTAGAAAATCTGGGAGAATGCAAGATTCACTCACCTATAGAGCTTTCCCTTGAGCATGGAACTTTCCGCGCTGCTTACGTAAAAGATACATCTTTTGTCAGAAATCAGGTAAACGTATTTGCAGACAACGAGCCTGAACCAAATGACATGGGCAATCTCATGGAAAAAGCAGGTCCTCGTGAATACATTTATTTTAATCCGATGCACGTTACTGCCGGCATCTGTACATGCGGAGGCTTGTGTCCTGGACTGAACGATGTCATCCGTGCCGTTGTACGCTGTCTTTGGAACCGCTACGGTGTCCGCAGGATTCTCGGCATACGGTTTGGCTACAAAGGATTTTTCCACGACGAGGGATTCAATACAATAGAACTGAACCCAGATGTAGTAGATACCATTCACAAAATCGGCGGTACCTTCCTTGGAACGTCTCGCGGAGGCGGAGATCGTGTTTCAGAAATCGTAGATGCAATTGAGCAGCTCGGAATCAACCAGATGTTCATCATTGGAGGTGATGGAACGCAGAGAGGTTCCCTTGACATTGCAAACGAAATTACACGCAGAGGCCTTAAAGTTGCAGTAGTCGGCATTCCAAAGACTGTTGACAATGACCTAGACTTCATTGACCGTTCATTCGGTTTCGAAACTGCCGTACAGAAGGCAACTCAGGCAGTTAATTCAATCCACATGGAAGCTCATTCCCAGATAAACGGAATCGGACTGGTAAAACTCATGGGACGTGAGTCTGGATTCATTGCAACGGCAACAGCCCTTGCAAGCCACGAAGCAAATTTCTGTCTCATTCCAGAAGTTCCATTCGATTTGGACGGTCCTAATGGATTCCTGTCACACCTTGAACACCGCCTTGAAAAACGGCATCATGCTGTTGTCATTGTTGCAGAGGGCGCAGGACAGGAGCTTTTGACCTCTACAAATCAGACTGATGCATCTGGAAACAAAAAGCTTGCCGACATAGGTACATTCCTTAAAGACAAGATTACGGAATACTTTGCAAACAGAAAGATTCACATCAACCTTAAGTATATTGATCCTAGCTACGAAGTGCGTGCAGCTGTTACAACGGCGAACGACTCCATTTACTGCGAACGCCTAGGCAATAATGCCGTTCATGCTGCAATGGCAGGAAAGACAAAGATTGTCATCGGACTGGTACATGACAAGTATGTTCACATTCCAATTTCCATGGCAACACTAAAGCGTAATATTGTCGATCCAGAAAGTTCTCTGTGGCGTGACTGTCTTGATGCTACGCTCCAGCCAATCTATATGGTAAACAACATCAACACCGTAACTGAAAAGCTGATAAAAAATGCACAGGAAGCTGACAAAAAGGCTCTCGACCGCCTTGAAAAAGTAACCAAGATGAAAGCAAACCAATAGTCCTGTCCAAAATTGTTGCAACAGCACGATTTTGAGCATCTCATTAAAAAGCAACCTGTTCGGAAAAAACAATTTCCGAACAGGTTCACCAATCGAATGCAGGCTCCTGACTGAAGTATATTTTCCCATAGTCAGGAGCTTATGAGCATCCTCTTGCACAAAAACCATCAACAGTAAAAAAAACAGTTTTTTATTTGCCTCTTGCCCAGAAAAGAACGATAATGAATTCAGGAGGCTTGTTATGAATATAAAAAAACAACTGTATGTTCAGGCTGGTATGCTGCTGATTTGCATTTTCATCCTTTTTCCAGCATCATGCCTTTCAAACAACGAAAAAACGGAATACGAAACAAATCAGAAATTCATATACATGTACGACAACTGCCCGAATGAAACAAGTGCAAAGCTTGCCCTTTCTGCAATAAAATCTTCAAACAAAGGATACAAGGGCGTTACGAAATACAATATTGCAGACACCCCTGCAGAAGACAACATTGAAAATGTCACGCAGTATTATGGATACTGCAAAAATATTAAAACGGCTATTACCAAAGGCTCAAAACGGCTGTGCAACCTTACATTCAATACCGAAAAAGACGGTTCCGGCATAATGCTTGACCTTTCAACAAAGGAATCAAGGATTGAATCGCTCATAAAAATGGTTGCCTATGGCAAGACAACCATTTATGCCATTTACAGCTACTAGGGGCATAAGTTCCGAAAAGAAGCCCTAAAATGAAACAGAACAGGAAACGGGCAGATGGTCGCTATATCCGTTTCCTGTCCACACTCTGTAAGCATACGGCACATGTGTTTCTGGGTTGCACCATGGTCCGTCCGTTTCCGCATGAAAATTCGAGGCAGTCACCGTTTTTGTGTACAATATGTGATCAAGTTCCGACCATTCTTCTTTGTAAAAATACGTTCCGCATCTGTTTGGTTCAGAAGAATCAGTGCCCCTGCACATGAAGGTGCATGCATCAAATGTCTGCAAAGCAACGGTGCCGTCTGATGCCAGCACAAACTCTGAGGCATCCTGATTAAAGTCTCCGCAGGCAATGACATTTTCATCTTTCAAAGCAAGAATGCGGCAGCCAAGAACCATTTCCTGTCGTTTCCGCCACGAACGGCATCCGTCACTACCCCTCTTGCTTTTCCAGTGATTCACCAAAAGGACGATGGAATGTTTGCCGTTCAAGACCGTTACCTGCATGAGTGGGCGGAGAGGTGGCATAACTTCTTTTGCACCATGTACATACAGGCCATGAACAGATTCATTTTCCAGAGGGAATCGAGACAGAACTGCACACCCGATGGCACTGCCGTCTTGCTTTGCAAAGCACGCATAGTGATAGTGCCGCCTAAAGTTCCAATCCGAAGCAAGCAGGGCCGCAACGTCATGAACGACGTGTTCATTTTCAATTTCTTCCAGAACAAATACATCTGAGTCTATTTTCTTCATGGAAGCACACAGCCGTTCAAGTCTTGTTCGGTATGCGTCGTGTCCCCAGTTTTTCGAAGATGCAAACTCCTTGTATTCCGTGCCGTCATTTACAGAGTCAAAAAAAGTCTGCACATTCCATGCCGTTACCTTCATTTCCGTTCTGCCCGACGTGCAGCCAACAAACAATGCAACTACTGCAAACCACATAGATACTGCTTTCATAAAAGCCTCCTATATTTATAATGCACGTAATCCATCATTTTAGGACACATATACAATGTGATTTAATTCACAAAAAGTATAAAAATACGTGAAATTATGTCATTTCTGTAAGAATTTATAGTTTTTCCACAGAATTCCAATGTTTTTTGCTTTGACCAAATCAAAATCAAACGATAAAATCTAACTGTAACCACCAAAATAGAGTGATTTATTTCACAGGAGTGTAATGAAACCTATATCAGAGCCTACAAAAAGACGTTTTGTACTACTTGAACGACTGTTATCGCGATATTCGGAAAAAACAATTACGTCGCAGCAAATAGAGCGTCTGGTAGGATGCACCGCAGCTGTTGCCCGAAGAGACATTTCCAGTCTGGACGTACGGTGTGGAGCCAGCAATGGATACAAGGTTGAAGAACTGAAGCAGGCACTGGAAAAAGTGCTGAACATTACGAATGTACAGCACAAATGTTGCATCGTAGGACTTGGCAAGATGGGCGAAGCATTGCTGAAAAACACAGAACTGGAAGAATCCTGCTTTACCATTGCAGCAGGATTCGACTCCAGCGTAAACAGAACCGAGATTCTGCATTCGGTGTTTCCGTTGCATCCGACAACAATGCTGGAAACGGTCATAAAAGAAGAAGGCATTCATTTTGCCATTCTTACCGTTGAACCGCAGGAAGCCCAACCATTGGCAGAACGACTTTCGGCATGCGGCATCAAGGGCATCATAAACTACACGCCTTGCGTGCTTTCCGTTTCGGAACATACAAAGGTGGAAAATGTATCGTTATTGACATCGCTGGAAACACTTTCAGCAATCAGCAATGAAGACCTCTAAAAAAACACTTTTACGGGGTCTCACATAAAACAGAGGAGTAAACAATATGAGCGAAAAAAGAGTCTTTAACTTTTCAGCAGGTCCTTCATGCCTTCCAGAGGACGTATTAAAGGAATGTGCTGCAGAAATGCTGAATTACAAGGGAACCGGACAGTCTGTCATGGAAATGAGCCACCGTTCAGCAGCATTCAAGCCCATTATTGAACACGCAGAAGCTCAGGTACGCTCATTGATGAATGTTCCTGACAACTACAAAATCCTGTTCCTGCAAGGTGGCGGAAGCACTCAGTTTGCAATGGTTGCCGAAAATCTTGCCATTCATACAGGCAAGGCTGCATACATTGAAACAGGAGTATGGGCAAAAAAGGCTGCTGCAGAAGCAAAAAAACTCGGTGTTGCTGTTGATGTCATTGCTTCAAGCGCTGACAAAAACTACTCTTATATTCCTCGCGTAGAAAAAGTAACGGGTGACTATGACTATGTGTACATCTGCTTCAACAATACCATTATGGGTACACACTACGAATATATTCCCGACACGGGAAACATTCCTCTGGTAGCAGACATTTCCTCATGCGTTCTTTCAGAAGAACTGGACGTATCCAAGTTTGGGCTTTTGTTTGCAGGAGCACAAAAGAACCTTGCACCAGCAGGAGTAACGCTTGTCATCATCAGGGAAGATTTGATTACAGAAAACCTGCGTGCAGGAACACCATCAATGCTGTCCTACAAGATTCATGCAGACAATGAAAGCATGTACAATACGCCTCCATGCTACACAATCTACGTGCTGGGAAAAGTCCTTGACTGGATTGAAAAAAATGGTGGTGCAAAGGGAATTCACAGGCTCAACGTCGAAAAGGCAAATCTCCTGTACGACTATCTTGATTCAAGCCCTGCATACCATGCCACTGCCGAAAAAGGCAGCCGCTCATTGATGAACGTTCCATTCCTTACAAAGGAATCAGATCCTGACAAGGCAAAGGAAATAAACAAGAAGTTCGTCAAGGAAGCAGAAGAAGCAGGTCTTGTAAATCTTGCAGGACACAGGCTTGTAGGTGGCATGAGAGCATCAATATACAATGCAATGCCTATCGATGGAGTAAAGGCTCTCATTGCATTCATGGACAAGTTTGCAAAAGAAAACCTTCAGTAAACAGGCGAACACGTTCCAAAAACACAGGAGAATACCATGTACAAAATTCAAACATTAGACAGAATCAGCGCAAAGGGACTTGATAACTTTCCTCGCGATGACTACGAAATTGCAAGCGAAATCGTAAAGCCAGATGCAATCCTTGTCCGCTCACATGACATGCTTGACATGCAGCTTGACCCAACGGTAAAGGCAATCGCCCGTGCAGGAGCAGGTGTAAACAATATCCCTGTCAAGGAAATGTCGCAGAAAGGTGTTGTTGTATTCAACACTCCAGGTGCAAATGCAAACGCAGTAAAGGAACTGGTTGTCCTTGCCATTCTGCTTGCAAGCCGTCCTGTCATTTCTGCAAACAGCTGGGTTGAAACCCTTAAGGGCAAAGGAGCAGAAATTGCAGGTCTTGCCGAAAAAGGCAAAAAAAATTTCATTGGACAGGAAATCAAGGACAAGACGCTTGGAGTCATAGGACTTGGTGCAATCGGTGCACAGGTAGCAAACATTGCTGTGGAACTCGGAATGAATGTCATAGGTTACGATCCATATTTGTCAATTGATGCAGCATGGAGCTTGAACCATCAGGTAAAACACGCTGAAACCCTGGACACTCTTCTTGCAAAGTCAGACTACATTACAGTTCATGTTCCAGAAACCCCAGACACAAAAGGACTGATAAACACAGGAACAATCAAGAACATGAAAGATGGTGTCAGAATCATCAATATTGCTCGTGGTGGTCTAGTCAACAACGAAGATGTACTTGCAGCCATAAAGACAGGAAAGATTGCTGGCATGGTAACGGACTTTGCGGCTGAAGAACTGCTGAACAATGAAAAGGTCATCTGCATGCCGCATCTAGGGGCATCTACTCCTGAAGCAGAAGAAAACTGTGCAGTCATGGCTGTAAAAGAACTCCGAGACTTCCTTGAAGCAGGAAACATTGAACACAGCGTAAACTTTCCACGCTGCCACATGGATTCTACCATTCCTGTTGGCGGAACCAGACTGTGCATAAGCAACAAGAATGTTGCAGGAGTTGTTTCAAAGTTCACATCCGTTTTGGGCGATGCTCAGTACAACATTGCAAGCATGATAAACCAGAACAGAAACGACTTAGCTTACAACCTGATTGATGTAGACGGAAAAGTTGATGATGCTACCATAGAAAAGCTTTCAAAGATTGACGGCGTAATCAACGTGCGCCCTATCTACGCATAAAAAAACATGCGTCTGCCTGTCCGTAAGTTAAAACAGTTCTTGACACGGACGGGCACTTTTCTTTACTATGGAAGACAGAAATAAAGCATATATCTTTTATGCTCGATTAACTCAGTGGTAGAGTGCTACCTTCACACGGTAGAAGTCACTGGTTCAAATCCAGTATCGAGCAAATCCTGTAAATACTTGCGATGTAAAAATTATAGTACAATCTCCCAAAAACAGGCGGTTCTTTTCGGTTAAAATTTCATTCGTTTTCTTTCTTCCATTGCCCTCTTCAAGAAGGGCCCAATTTTGCTGTCCGGATTTTTACACACATCAACCACTGTTCCTTGGGCAATCACAGTGCCCCCTTTGGCACCTGCTTCTGGTCCCAATTCTACAATCCAGTCAGCATGGGAAAGCACTTGCGTATCGTGGTCCACCAAAACGACTGTGTTGCCATCGGCTATCAAATCGTCCATTACTCCAACAAGACCTTCTAAATTCGATGGGTGCAGTCCTATGCTTGGCTCGTCTAGAACATAGAGGACACCTGTAGTTCTGTTACGCACAGCTCGGGCAAGCTGCATTCGCTGGCGTTCGCCAGTGCTCAGAGTGGAAGCAGCTCTGTCCAATGAAATATAGGAAAGTCCCAGCTGAACCAAACGGCGAGCTGTATCATTAAAGGACTCAACAATCCGTTCCGCCATGGACTGCATTTCTTTTGGCAAAGATGCGGGGACTGCGGCAACCCATTCTATCAATTCACTCAAAGTCATCTCACATGCTTTGTCCAGGGAGATTCCCTGTACGAGAGGAGCACGGGCGGCATCGGAAAGCCGTGTACCATGACAGCACGAACAAATTCCTTCGTGCAGAAATTTTTCAACCCGTTTCATGCCTTTTTCGTCCTTTACTTTGGAAAGAGCGTTTTCTACGGTGTAAGTAGCGTTAAAGTAGGTAAAGTCCATCTCACCTGATGCACCATTAGTTTTGTTCTGGTAAATCATGTGATGCTTGACTGGCTCGCCATGAAAAACAATATTCCTCTCTTTCTGAGTCAGTTCTCGAAAGGGGACATCCGTGCGAACACCAAGTTCCCGCGCAATGTCTTTCATCAGAGACCACATCAAAGTCTGCCAGGGAAGCACGGCCCCTTCGTCTATCGTAAGAGACTCATCTGGAACAAGAGTACTTTCATCCACTGTGCGTACGATGCCAGTTCCTTCACATTCTGGACATGCTCCACTAGAATTAAAGGCAAGGTCTTCCGCGCCAGGCCCGTAAAAATGAACGCCACATTCAGGACACACTAGTTCCTGGTCAGCGGCAACTGCAAGCGAAGGGGCTACATAATGACCGTTGGGACAACGATGATTTGCAAGACGGGAATACATAAGGCGAAGTGAATTCAAAAGCTCAGTTGAAGTTCCAAAAGTTGAACGAATTCCTGGCACACCTGGACGCTGGTGCAGTGCAAGAGATGCAGGCACATAGCGTACCTCGTCCACCTGCGCCCTGCTTGCCTCAGTCATGCGCCGTCGTGTATAAGTGGAAAGAGATTCAAGATAACGACGACTTCCTTCCGCATACAAAACGCCTAATGCAAGAGAAGATTTTCCACTCCCCGAAACACCTGCAATGCCAGTAATTTTGTTCAGCGGAATGTCCACATCAATGTTCTTTAAGTTGTGAGCCCTTGCACCTCGAATCTGAATGTGAGTAGGAAGATTTTGTGTCGTTGCGTTCCTTTGCAGACAGGAAGCTTTGAGCTTTGCCCCCATAGACTTCGTGTCAGAATTGTTCGTCTTGTCCAATTTGATGCTCCTTGCATTTTACGTCAGAGACATCATACTGCATTTTGAAAAAAAACTGTAGTAGAATTGCGCCAGTCAAAAAACTTGTCCATTCCGTCGCACTTTATCCGCTTCAATACATCCTTTTTAAGATGGTCGCACTGCCTTACAATATCCTTGTATCCGTTGGTTATTGCCCACTTTTTATATTCTTTATATTCGTCCATGACTTCCTTTGCAGCATTGCGTGGTCATCAAAGATAAAAAGAGACAACTCCCTGCAATATAAAAATTGCTATCATGAGCACCCCTATACGGACATCCGCATAACAATTGCTTGAATAACAGAGTCGCAGACATTAGAATGTCAAGCCGTTTGGACTTAGAATGCAAAGCCATCTGGACTTTGAATGCACAGCCGTCTGGACTTAGAATGCACAGCCGTCTGGACTTTGAATGTCAAACTATTTGACATTAAAACGTCTGGGTTAAGACAATCTTAGATACTACGACAGACACTAACATTCGTGCATTACGCACAGAAAGCAATAATCAAGGGATATCAGAAGCAGGACGAACAGTAACAATGACAAGTTCAGGGCGATTATAAAACCGGGGCACCCTTGTAGACTCACGAGCAAGCCCTCTACTCACAATCATAACGGTAGTACCAACGAGATATCGTCCACCTGCATACTTTGGAAAAAGCCCTTGATTTGGAGCATACAATCCGTTCAATATGCCAGGAATGCGCCACTGACCACCGTGAGCATGACCAGTCAAGACTAGATCAAAGCCTTTTTGTGCATACAATGCAGCATATTCAGGACGGTGTGAAAGCAGAATGACAGCATGTTCATTCCCATCAATCGGAGAAACTCTGTCCACTTGTTCGGAAAAAGTTCCATTGGGAGCATCCTGCCACTCGCAATCCGGGTCATCCACACCACAAAGCACTATGATTTGACCACGTACAGTCATTTCAACCCTCTCTCCAGCAAGAATCCGAATGCCGTATTTTTTCAGAATCTGCATTTTCCGCTCAAATCCATTTCTTCCGCTCCACCATTCATGGTTGCCTGTAACATAATAGCAGGGAAACTGGCGGGCAGCAGCTGCAAGAAATGTTTCAGTGTTTGCATCTGAAAGCTTGTCATCAAAAATGTCGCCCCCAAGCAGAACGACATCAGGACTCGCAGCACAAAGTGCGTTCACAAGAACGTTCTCATTCTTTCCATAGCGGCAGGAATGCAGGTCTGTAACGAGTGCAATCCGAAATGGAGATGACACCTGCGGCAGTTCCACATCATAGGAGCAGACTTTCAGGGCACAATAGAATCCCATCGCACAGAACAGGAAACAGACTGCACACACTCCGATTCGAACACCATCTTTCATTGTCATATCGTTCATTATAGCACTGCTCCTGTCATTTTTGCACCGTGCAAACCAATTTTTGAAACAGTTTTAAAAATTCTCCAAAAACTTCAGTTTCAGCAGTTTCCTTTAATTGAACAATATGTCAAAAAGTGTTAAAATGTCATTATGAATACGTATGTGGCATTATGTGCCGTTGGTGCAGAAAAAATATTGGGCAATGAGTTAAAGCTCCTTGGCTACAAACTTGACGGGAATGCTCCCGGCAGGGTTTCCTTCACAGGAGATGACGATGCTCTGTACAGAACAAACTATTGCCTGCGGACAAGCGACCGCGTGTATCTGCAAATGGCAAAATACAAGGCATTAGACTTTGACGAGCTTTTTGACGGTTGCTATGCCGTAAACTGGCAGGACTTTTTCAAAAAAAACGTCCGCGTTGTTGTTGACAAGGTCCGATGCCACAAAAGCAAGCTGTCCAGTGAACACTCCATTCAGGGCATCATCCAAAAAGCTATTTACAAAAAGCTTGGCGACAAGTGGAACATGACGACACTGCCCGAAAAAGGCGATGAATGCACAATACGCGTTTATATGGAAGAAAATACAGCAATCATTCTGCTTGATACCAGTGGCGAAGCCCTTCACATCAGAGGCTATCGGACAGCAGGAGTCCTTGCACCACTCCGTGAAACGACAGCAGCCATCCTGCTTCAGGAAATGCTATGGAAGCGAAAAATGCCTCTTCATGATCCATTCTGCGGAAGCGGCACTATCGTAACAGAAGCAGTCTTATATGCACACAATGTTGCTCCCGGACTCGGACGGCATTTTGCCTACGAACATCTTGCCATTTACAATCAGGAAAAAGCCTTGGACATAAAAAAGGCCGAAGCCGCAAAAATACGTACCGACGTGTTGTGCCGCATTACTGGCAGCGACATTGACAGGACAGCAGTCGAAAAAGCCAGACTGAATGCGGAACATGCATGCGTCATGGCAGGCAGAGCACTCCAGATGATTGGAAGCGATGCAAAAATAGAGCGTCCAGACTTTATGGAAAGTAATTTTGCAGATTTGAAGGCACCATACGAAGAAGGACTGCTGCTATGCAATCCTCCGTATGGAGAACGTTTGGGAGACACGCAGCAAGCAGAAGAGCTGTACAAGTCGATGTCCAGCCTGTTCACGGATTTTCCAAACTGGAAGATGGGATTCATTACTAGCCAAAAATCATTTCAAAAGTGCATTGGAAAATATGCAACGGCATTGAAATCAATAAAGGCTGGAAAATTGGATACAACATTATACATTTACGATAAAAAATAATGGCAGTTCCTGTAGAACACGACAAACGAAAACACGAAATTCTCGACAAAGCCTTGACGCTCTTTATTGAAGAGGGATACGAAGACGTTACGTTTCAAAAGATTGCAGACCGATGCGGCATCACACGAACGACCCTGTACATATACTTCAAGAACAAAAGGGAAATATTTTCATGGAGCATAAAGCAGCTGACCAATGACATGGAAAAAGAACTGCTTGTCGTCGTACAGGACAAAACTCTGACGACAGAAGCATGCCTTAGAAAACTGTTCCAAGTCATGCTGGCATTCTGCGAGTCCCGGGCAAAACTGTTTCAAGTACTGATGGCATACCTTTTGCAGCTTCAGAAAACCCAGGTTTCCGTAAACGAACGAGTGCATCGAAGATTTTTGCGCCTGCACCACCTCATTACAGGAGTCATAATCAAAGGTCAGAAATCGGGTGACTTCAAGGCTTTGCCCATAAAAAAGGTAGAAGACATGCTGTACATGATACTTGAAAATGCAGTGTTTCATATTGTAGTGCTTGGCAAAACGAATTTGGACGACATGCAGGAAATTGCAAACTTTACCATAGATCAAATATGCATGGAAAAAGGCAAGGAGTAGAATGCAAATGGTGATGTACATTACATTATGTTTCATTCCTTTAGTTGCAATGTTTATATGCATTGCCGTGCTGGCAAAAGGTTTTAAAATATGGAAAGGCCTTGTGTCCTGCATTCTGGGACTTGCTGCTGTCGTTCCCATCGCCGTCATGCAACTCTTTGTCGGAGGGCTTTTTTCCGCAAAGAACCTGCTGGGAATCCTCATCAGTGCCATCATTGTGAACGGGTTGATAGAAGAATCCATCAAGATGCTTTTTTTGTTCCTGCTCCCTGCAAAAAACACACGGGAAAGCCTTTTTTTTCTGTATTCCATGCTGAGCGGACTTGCATTGGGGTGCTGTGAAACACTGTTTTACCTTATCAGCGATTTTGACAGCCTGAGCCTGCGGATGGCGACAGCAATCATCATCCACGTTGTCTGCGGAGCACTGGGTGGACTTTTTGTCTATGGCATCAAGACAAAATGCTTTAAGATTTCGCCTTTCTTTTTTGCCGTCATGCTTCACGGCATATACAACTATTTTGCAGGATTCGGGCAGAATTCCATTTATTTTTATCTGTCATTTGCAGTCATTCTTTTCGGAATCATTGAGTGCCGCGTGCAGTACATGAAAATTCAGGACAGCCTGTAGGCAGTCTCTGATTCAAATCTGTTCAAGATTCAAATCTGTTCAAGATTCAAATCTGTTCATTGACAATTAAGAATGTTGCTGTTAGACTTAAAAGAGGAGTTTTTTATATGACATTAAAGGATAAATACGAAAAATGCTTGCAAGATTCTGAAAACTTTATAACAGGGGAAATGAAAAATCCTACTGTATCATATAAATATGGACGAGAACTGGCCAACTTTTTTAACAATGAACTAGATTTTTCTGATATAAACATCCATTACACCTATCCAATGGAAAAATTCGCAGGACTGAAGGAAGATTGGGACTTAAAGATACAGTTCCAGCTCAGAAAACCGGAAATAAACAGGTTTTCTCCCCTTAATGCTCCTTACGTGTTCCAATACCTGTCTACAATGGCAGATTCCAGCTGGTCAAAGGGAGAACCTTTGGACAGTGAAGCAAAGGAAATCATGCGTGGAATGAAAGACAAGCTGAATCCCGTTCAGGACGGCATGAACATCAAGACGGTAACCGTTGAATGGGCAGTTCACGTTCCTGACTGTACAACGTTCTACGTTAATTTCTTCTATGCCTACGAAAACAGAGAGGAAATGGATTAATTCCCCATAGATTCACACAATACGCAGCTATATGGCTGCGTTTTTTTGTTTTATGCAGCACAATAATCGTGCCCCAAACAAACAGGAGGTTTTAATGGCTGGCCACAGTGAAAAGGAAATCAAAGAACTAATAAAAAAAATGACGCTCGAAGAAAAATGCGGCTTGTTGAGCGGAGCCGATTACTGGCACACAAAGACTGTTGAACGGTTGGGAATTCCGCATATCATGGTGAGCGATGGACCTCACGGACTGCGCAAACAGAACCTTGAAAAGGAAGGCAGCAGTGCAAATGAAAGCATCAAGGCAATCTGTTTTCCTGCAGCATGTGCCACAGCAAGTTCCTTTGACAGAAGCGTATTGCAAAAACTCGGTGACACTCTGGCAAAAGAATGCCAGCAGCAAGACGTTTCCACAATTCTGGGACCTGCAGTAAACATCAAGCGTTCCCCCCTGTGCGGACGAAACTTTGAATACATTAGTGAAGATCCATATCTTGCCGGCGAACTTGCAGCAAGCTACATCAACAGCGTGCAGGCACATCATGTCGGAACATCAATAAAGCACTTTGCCCTAAACAATCAGGAATACCGCAGGCTTACAGCTTCTTCAAACTGTGACGAGCGCACGATGCGTGAAATTTATCTGACTGCATTCGAAAAAGCCGTCAAGCAATCGCAGCCTGCTACCATAATGCACAGCTACAATTTAATAAACCACAGCTACACAGGCGAAAGCAAATGGCTTTTGACAGACGTGCTGCGTACGGAATGGGGATACAAGGGTGTTGTCATGTCCGATTGGGGTGCCGTAAATGACCGTGTAAAAGGTCTCATTGCAGGAGAAGACCTTGAAATGCCGTCTTCCAGAGGCATCAATGACAAAAAAGTGCTCGAAGCAATCAAGAAAAACCCGGAACTGGAAAAACATCTTGATGAAACCTGTGAGCGGCTCTTACGGTGGATTTATTCTTACGTGGACAACCGCGAACCTGGAGAATTTGATTTTGCAAAGCACCATGACATTGCACGGGAGCTCGAAGAAGAGTCCATTGTTCTTTTAAAGAATGAAGGTGTCCTGCCATTAAAGAATAATGGAACCATTGCTGTCATTGGAGAATTTGCAAACAAACCACGCATTCAGGGTGGCGGTTCAAGCCACATAAACACCAGTACCGTCGTAAGTCCTTTGACGGCATTCAAGAATGCAGGCATTGCATTTGAATATGCACAGGGGTACTGCATTGACAAGACAGAACAGGAAGATGCAGAACTTGTAAAACAGGCCGTTGCCCTTGCACAAAACAGCAGTGCAGTCGTATTCTTTGCAGGACTCCCAGACAGTTATGAAAGCGAAGGATACGACAGGACTCATCTGAATCTGCCTCCTGTACAAAACAAGCTGATTGATCAGATTGCAAAAGTAAACGGAACGGTAATTATAGTGCTTCAAAACGGTTCTCCTGTTTTGATGCCGTGGGCAAAAAAAGTTCGTGCCATTGTTGAAGCATATCTTGGAGGCGAAGCAGTAGGCGAAGCAGTCGTAAATGTCCTTACTGGCAAAGTGAATCCGAGCGGAAAGCTTGCCGAAACATTCCCGTTACGCCTTGAAGACACTCCAGCCTACCTTAGTTTTTCAAAAAACAAGCATGATGTTGACTATGGCGAAGGAATTTTTGTAGGCTACCGCTATTATGATTCCCGCAATATGGATGTGGCATACCCATTCGGTTACGGATTAAGCTACACTACATTTGAATACTCGGACATATCTGTCAGCAAAAATTCTTTCAGCGATGATGATGCCATCACGGTATCTGTTTCAATAAAGAACACGGGTGCCGTAGCCGGAAAAGAAGTCGTGCAGATGTACATTCAGGACAAGACAGAAACGGCCATACGCCCCGTAAAAGAGTTGAAAGGCTTTGAAAAAGTGCTGCTCGCTCCTGGACAGGCGAAAACGGTTACGTTTACCGTAAACAAACGAAGCCTTGCATGGTACAACACGGACATTCATCAATGGTATGCTGCAAGCGGAGAGTATGACATTCTCATTGGTGCTTCAAGCAGGGACATTCGCCTTGAAAAACAAATCACCTTTACGACACATGTCAACCTGTTGCAGGAAATCACTCCCAACACGACTGCCGGAGATTTAATGGCAGACGAACGGACAAAAGACATAATAAAGGCATTCCTCGACAAAAATCAGCAGCAGAACAAAGAAGCCGACAGTGCCGAAAAAGAAGCCATTACCGACAAGATGAACGAAGAGATGCTTGACAGCACACCGCTCAGGGCATTGCACATGATGGGATTCAATCTTGCAGAAGAGGACTTTACCCAGCTGATGGCTAATCTAAAAGAAGCCATCAAATAAGGCAATAAAAAAAGCCGTTCGATTTCCTTCATTTCTCGGATTTTCGAACGGCTTTATTTTTTTACCTATTTATTATTATTTTCGAGATGCCCTTACTACAATGCATCAAGGCAGTGTCTCAGACACTTTTAGAAGACTGCAATAACATCACCGTTTGGATATTTTTTCTGAATCCACTCTTTTACTTTTGGACTCTGAACGGCTTTTACCAAAGCCTTGATTGCATCATCATTTTCATGACCAACCTTTACGGCAATGACATTTACGTATGGAGAATCCGAACCTTCTACAAACAAACCGTCCTTGGATGCATTCAAGCCAGCAGGAATTGCATAGTTTCCGTTAATGATTGCTGCATCAACATCTGGCAGAATGCGAGGAACAGAAGCAGCCTCTACTTCTGTAAACTTCAGGTTCTTAGGATTAGAAGCAATGTCAAGAGGTGTTGCCGTAATGCCAGCATTTGCCTTAAGCGTAATCAAACCTGCTGACTGGAGCAAAAGCAAAGCCCTGCCTTCATTTGTCGGATCATTCGGAATGCCAATGTTTGCACCGACAGGAAGGTCAGAAAGAGAGCTGAGCTTCTTTGAATACAAAGCGATAGGCTCAATGTGAATGCCGCCTGCACTAGACAGATGCGTTCCCTGTTCCTGATTGAATGATTCAAGGTATGGAAGATGCTGGAAGAAGTTTGCATCAATCTGTCCATCCTCAAGAGCCTTATTTGGCGTTACGTAGTCTGTAAACTCAACAACCGTCAGGTTGATTCCCTGCTTTTTGAGGTCTGCCTTTATCAGGTTGAGAATTTCTGCATGAGGCTCAGGAGTCGCTCCTACTTTAAGGGTCGATTTTTTCTTGCCTGCGGCTGAAGCAAGTGAAACAACTGAAGCAATAACCAAAAGTGTACTTATAATTTTTTTCATATGAATCTCCTTCTAAGTTCTAAAATCTTATATGCCTAGTTATACAGTGCCACAGCCATTAGGTCAATCATTCTGTTTATACTATTTTTGTATGTCGTGTTATAGTTTTTATCTATAAGATATAAGTTTTGTACTGATTTTCGTTCCCACATGCTGTATTACTTCAACCAGCACCAGAATGACAACGACAGCAGCGATCATTATTTCGGTACGGAAACGCTGATATCCATACCTGATGGCAAGGTCACCCAATCCACCGCCACCCACAGCGCCTGCCATTGCAGAATAGCCAATCAGGTTGATGATGGTAAGCGTAATGCCGTCTACCAAGGCGGGCAAAGCTTCTGGAATAAGCACCTTTGTTATAATCTGCATGTTCGTGGATCCCATAGCCTTTGCAGCCTGAATCAGTTCAGGATTCACTTCATTCAGTGCAGACTCAATAATTCGTGCAACAAAAGGAGCTGCAGCTATGGAAAGAGGCACGATTGTAGCAGCTGTACCGATGCTTGTGCCGACAATAATGCGCGACAGGGGAAACAATACTATCATCAGGATGATGAACGGAAACGAGCGGAGCACATTCACGATGCGGCTCAGAATCTGATTCAGTACGGGTTTTGGCATGATGCCGTTTTTATTTGTAATGCACAGCAATACACCGACAGGAAAACCAAGTACAAGGGAAAAAATGGTAGAAAACAACACCATCAAAAGAGTCTGTACGGTAGATGTTCCAACTAAAAAGAATTTTTCAATCATTTCTGTTCCTCCACATGAACTCCGTGCGATGAAAGATAGTCTATGGCCTTTTTCAGTTCTTCTTCGCTACCAGTCAAATCCACAATCATCGTGCCTATTTCATTATCCTGCAAATGCTGCACTCCAGCAGCCCGAATGTTAAATTCAACGTTAAAATTGTGGGCAAGGTCACTTAATACGGGTTTTCCCGTTGCCTCTCCAATAAAGCGGAGGATGTAATTGCCACCGTCCTGAGACCATCTGATGATTTCTTTTGAATCAGTGCCGAGATGCGAAAGGAAATCTTTCGTTACAGAAGACTGAGGATGCGAAAAGATGTCTGTAACGCGCCCTTGCTCAACGATGCGTCCGTTATCAATGACGGCAACCTGTTCGCAGGCATCCCTGACAACTTCCATCTGATGCGTAATCATCACGACAGTAAGATTCATCTTTGCCTGAATTTCGCGTATCAAGTCAAGGATTGAGTGTGTCGTCTGGGGATCAAGGGCGCTCGTTGCTTCATCGCAAAACAAAATGTCAGGCTTTGTTGCAAGGGCTCGGGCAATGGCGACACGCTGCTTCTGGCCACCGGAAAGCGTACTGATGGGAGCATCTTCTCGGTCTTCCAATCCTACCAGACGTAGCATTTCCTTCACCCTGTTCTTTATCTCTGCCTTTGGGGTCTTGCACAATTCCAGTGGATAGGCAACATTTTTGCCGGCTGTTCGAGAAGAAAAGAGATTGAAGTTCTGGAAAATCATGCCGATTTTCCTTCGCTCGGCAATCAATTCCGCTTTTGAAAGGTTGTCCACCCTCCGGTCGTTATAGAACACCTCTCCAGAATCAGGTTGTTCCAAAAGGCTTATCAAGCGCACAAGAGAGGACTTTCCCGCACCACTTTTTCCAATGATGCCAAAAATAGTATTTTCAGGAATATCAATGGACGTATCGCTGACGGCTTCTATGTATCCATCTGTAGATTTATACGTTTTTTTTAGGTTTTTCAATACAATATGCATAGTTTTGTATCATACGAAAAACAAAACTCATGGTCAAGTTGTACAGGCATCACGAAAAAATCACTTTTTTTTCAAAGCTCACTTTTAGCATTACACTGGACAGAAAGGCGTGTCCGCAAGTCCCAACCTTTTTTGCAAAAAAAGCTGCCTGACAGCAATTGACAGGCAGCTTTGCATAATAAAAAGTACCGAATGCGCTTACTTGCGCTTCAAATACTTGATGCTGTCGAGGGCAACGGCAGCAATGATGATAAAGCCCTTGAACACAAACTGAAGGTTTGTATCAATGTGCAGGAATGTCAGACAATAGGTAAGACCCGTAAAGATAACGACACCGATTGCAGCACCGCCAATCTTTCCGATACCACCATTGAACGAAATGCCGCCGACAACACAGGCAGCAATGGCATCCATTTCATAGCCCTGTCCAGTACCGGCACTTGCATTTGCACGGAATGCTTCAAGGAATGCTCCACATCCGTAGAAAATTCCAGCCATAATGAAAATGCCGAGCGTTACGCGGAATACGCTGATACCGCTGACAGCAGCAGCTTCAGCGTTGCCTCCAACAGCATACATGTTCTTTCCAAAAATCGTCTTGTTCCAGATGAACCATGCCACAATAATGGCAAAGATTGCAGGAATGATGAGCTTCGGGAACGTTACAAGTTCTCCGTTTATGACACCTAACACCCATCGGCCACCAATCAAATCCTTTACGCTGCCGTCAATGGAGCCAACAGGAGTTCCCGTCGTTCCAAAGAACAAAAGACCGTAAATGATGAGCTGCGTTGCCAGTGTAGAAATGAACGGGTGAATCTTGAGCTTTGCCGTAAAGAATCCCGCAAAAACAGAAAACAGGACACAGAAAAAGATTGAAAGCACGAGAGCCATTGCAAGCCGGCATCCCATTGGCATGGAAGTAAAGTTCCATGGCCCCATGCTAAAGAATTTAACGATATTCGTGCCAGGATGCAGGATAAGCCCCGTAATGACAGAACCCATTGCAACCATTCGTCCGACACTCAAGTCCGTACCAGCAATCAAAATGAGTCCGGCAACACCAAGTGCATAGAACATGCGGGTAGAAGACTGCTCCAGAATAGTAAATATATTCGGCAACGTCAGCAGGTTTCCTGCTCCAGAAACAGGAGCGATAATGACGCAGATAATAAAGAACAGCAGGATTGCTATATACAGACCGTTGTCAAGGAAGAACTTTGTTGCCTTAAAGTTGTAGACATAGTGCTTCCAGTTCAGTTCCATGTCTTCTGCAAAGTTAGTCTTTCCATTGCGCAAGGTACGGTTTACCTGAACATGTTCAGTAAATGCCTGGTTTTTGACATCATTGCAACGGTCAAGTTCCGTCTGGCGCTTGTTCTTTGCATCAAAGAGTGCAGACTTCAATTCATAGCGAGCAGTGTCCTTGTCATGGGCAGATGAAGCTGCAGCAATGCGCTTTGCAGCATCTGCCTTGATGCCGTTCATCTTTTTGGTATAGAAATCTTTCAGCGTTGAAATCTTTGCATCCTGCTCACTGTTTACGCCAGCAATCACCTTTTTTGCAAGGACGTTTGCATAGTTTACGGCATGTCTTGAAAGTTCTGCATCTGCCTGCTTGTTTGCTGCAGCAACCTTCTTTGCTTCATTGATCTGAGCTGTACAGTCGCTAATAAGCTTCTGCCGGTCTTCTGCACTGAGCATCTTGTTCTTTTTTGCAGCTGCAATGCTCTGGTTCAATTCCATGATTTTGTTTACGCCGTTTTCACGCAAACCGTACAGAGCATCCTGATACTGCTTCAACACATCGTCATCATTCAGCGATTTTAGGGCAACGACACCGTCATTGCCTAACTCCGCAATCCTCTTTGCCGCACGGGCATTCAAGTCATCATAATTATTGTTTGCCATAAAATTCTCCATTAAGTGATACCTCATTACAGATATCTATCCGAAAGCCTGAGCAATTCTTCCTGATTGGTTTCCTTCGTGTTTACAATGCCAGCCAGCCTGTGGTTAGACATGACTGCAATGCGGTTCGTAATGCCAAGAATCTCCGGCATTTCGCTTGATACAACAATGATGGTCTTGCCTTCTTTTGCCATCTGTATGATAAGCTGGTAAATTTCGTACTTTGCACCAACATCTATACCGCGAGTCGGTTCATCCATAAGGAAGACATCAGGTTCACGTTCCATCCATTTACCGATTATGACTTTCTGCTGGTTTCCACCACTCAACGAAGTAATCAAATCGTCTGCAGACACACATTTTGTATGCATCCTCTTTATTTCCCTGTTTGCAGCATCCTGCATCTTTCGGTTAGACAGAATTCCCATTGTCTTGTAGCTGTCAAGATTCGTTATCGTCGTATTGAATTCTATTGATGCTTTGCCAAACATGCCGTTCAGTTTACGTTCCTCTGTGACAAGGGCAAAATTGTATGCCATGGCATCTTTACTGTTGTCAAACCGAAGCTTTTTTCCGTCAAGGATAATGTCTCCGGTCGCAATGGTGCGGATGCCGAAAATTGATTCCAGCAGTTCGCTTCGTCCTGCACCCACAAGTCCGTACAGACCGAATATTTCGCCTTTTTTTACCGTAAAAGAAATATCATACAGGTGAGGTTCATATTTCGTGGAAAGACCACGAATTTCAAGGTAATCGTTGCCAGGAGTGTTGTCTACGTCGGGGAAACGCTTGTCAAGGGAGCGTCCTACCATGGCAGAGATAAGCTTGTCCATATCAGTGTCCTTTATCAGAGAAGAAAACACCATGTTTCCGTCTCGAAGCACAGACACCTCATCGCACACTTCAAAGATTTCATCCATTTTGTGCGAAATGTAGACAAATGAAACACCTTTTTCCTTAAGGCTGTTTACAATGGAAAACAATTTCTTTACTTCTGACTCGGTCAATGATGACGTAGGTTCATCAAGCACGATGATGCGTGCATTATAGGAAACTGCCTTTGCAATTTCAACCATCTGCCGTTGCGATACAGACATGGTACGCATGACGGTGCCAGGGTTCACATTCATATTAAGGGATGCAAACAGTTTGCTTGACTCTGCAAGCATGCGCTGTTCATCAACAACGCCCCATTTTTTCGGATAGCGGCCAAGAAACAGATTGTCAACCACAGTCCTGTCAAGACACTGGTTCAATTCTTGATGCACCATGGCTACGCCGCTTTCCAGAGCTTCCTTAGGGTTCTTAAAGTCAACAGGATGTCCGTCCAGAATAATCTGTCCTTCGTCTTTTGCATAAATGCCGAACAAACATTTCATCATGGTAGACTTACCTGCACCGTTTTCACCCATAAGCCCCATTACACTGCCCTTTTTGACAGTCAGGTTAATGCCGTCCAAAACCTTGTTTTTTGCAAACGATTTGGACAGGTTCTTTATTTGCAGTACATTGTCGCTCATTTTGTTCCTTATTTGAAAAAAAAGACCTGCGGAAACGTTTTTCTACAGGTCTTTTACTGAATCTCCAGCAGCAAATGCTAAAAGGGATTACAGATTAGTACTTCAATTTGTCTGTGTAGTCAGCACCGGAGTTTGTCTTTACCATGTTAATGGCATAAGCATCAAAGCTGTTCAAGTTTGTAAACTTGTCAAGACATGAACCTTCGTTCTGACCGTCACCCTGTACTACAGTAAGTTCAATGTTAAGGAGAGGTGCATAGTACTGAAGAGCAGGAAGATATGAAGAAGAAAGGAAGTTGTCTGCTGAGTTGTAGATGGTCAAGATAACCTTTTTCTTTTCTGCTGTTGACTGCTTGATTCCCTTGTCGCGGTTTCCAGCCTGGTAGTCCTTCCAGTTGCTTGCATTTACACCAGTATTCTTTGCAAGAACAGCCTTTGTATCTGCCTTGTATTCAAGGTCAGCAGAAATTTTGTTGCCATACTGATCTGGCTCAGAAAGACCCTTTGTATATACGTCAGAACCTGTCAAACCGTCAAGAAGGTTGCGGATAACCTGCAATGTTGCTGTAGCCTGTGCATCAACGTTCTGTGAAACTGTTCCTGAAAGCTTGCCGGCACCGATAGCTTCGATAGCATCTGCGTTTGCATCATATCCGAAGATTGGTACTCCTGCAGGATAGTTTGAAGCCTGAAGACAACCCATTGCCATACCGTCATTGTTTGAAAGGACAAGGTCAATGCTGTCGCCGTATTTTGTAGCCCAGTTGCCCATTGCTTCTGTTGCTGCATTGGCATTCCATGTAGAACCGTCTGTACCAGTCATTGCCTTACCTTCAAGCTCTACAACCTTGAATGTCTTGCCGCCTACATTTACAGAACCTTCTTTTGAAACAGTAGGCTCTGTTGAACCGTCCCATGTACCGAGTGCACGGCGTACACCTTCTGTACGAGCCTTTGAGTCATTATGTCCAACGTCACCAATGCAGAGAACATAACCGATAACGCCGTCGCCATTGCGGTCAAGTTTTGCAGGATCCTGTGCCTTAAGATAATTAACTACCAATTCACCTTGAACAGCTCCACCACCAGCTGCATCAAAGCCTACGTAGTAGGTCTTGTCATTCCAGTTCATGGAAGCCATGTCGATGGCTCCTGATGTAGGATCTGATGGCTGTCTATTAAAGAATACAAGTGGCTTGTCCTTGTTCAATGTTACGGACTTTCCACCAGCCTTGTTGCCACCGCATCCCATAAAGCTGATGGCCGTCAATGTCATGGCTGCTACTGCTAAGACAGTTTTTTTCATAAAAATTTCCTCCATTAATTATGAAAAGCAAAAGTATGCAACTGTAAAGTTACATAGACTTATCTTAACCCTTAAGCATAATAAATGTCAAACGTTATTTTTATTTATCAATAAATATGCTAGAATACGACATCATGACACATTTAAAAGATCTGACATACGGAATAGTAGGACTTGGCATCATGGGAGGTTCCCTTGCAAAGGCAATCAGACTGAACATATTGAGCCAAAGCGGTGCACAGGGAAAAATCCTTGCCTGCAACAGGAGTACGGCTTGCCTTGTACAGGCAAAGGAAGAAGGCGTTGTAGACGAAACGTTTCAAAGCGCGGACGTACAGAGCATGATACCAAACTGCGACGTGCTGTTTGTCTGCCTGTACCCCCATGCAACGCTGGATTTCCTAAAGGAACACAAAAACATCTTTAAAAGCGGAGCCATCGTTACAGACATTTCCGGCGTAAAGGGAATTTTCGAAAAGGAACTGCCGGCACTCCTCCGTCCTGACGTAGACTTTATCATCGGTCATCCCATGGCTGGCGGTGAAAAAGAAGGATATGCAAATTCAAAAGCAGAATTCTTCATAAACCACAATTACATTCTGTGCGAACAGACCTTCAACAAGCAGGAAAACCTTACACTCATGAGGAGTCTCATTTCTGCAATGGGCTTTTCGCGCATAACGGAAACAACCTGCGACAACCACGACTACAAAATTGGCTTTACCAGCCAGCTGTGCCATGTCATTGCATCTGCATTGGTGGAAAGTGCCGAAGATCCCGAAATCACCGCATTTGGAGGCGGCAGCTTTGAAGACCTGACGCGCATTGCCATGATAAATGCACCGCTGTGGACGGAATTGTTCATATCCAACAGGCAAAAGCTTGTCCAGCACATTGAAAACTTTCAGAAAAAGATGGATGCATTCAAGAATGCCATTGCACAGGAAGATGCTGCAACGCTCAAAAACCTGCTTGAAGACACCCGCGAAAAAAGGCTTCAGATGGGAAGCATACGCACGGTAATCAAATAGGGAAATCAAGGAAATCTCTCCCCCCAAAAAAAACGCAAGGGCTTCAACAAAAACTGTTGAATTTCTTGCCCTGTTGCGTATATAATGACTTTACAAAAATCGTATTTTTGTCATTTTACGGTTTTCTTGCCCCAAGGTGGATGTAATGAAATTTGAACGAACCATACCAAAACTGTTGCGAAGTATAGCTCAGAAACACCCAGAAACAAGTGCACAGCTTTCCCATACAAAAAAAGGGGAAATTACAGAAGTAAACTACCATGACATGTTCCAGTATGCCCTGGACTTTGGAGCTGCACTGCTCGATTTAGGCGTAAAGCGAGGAGACCGAATAGGGCTGATTGCAGACAATAGAAAGGAATGGGAGCAGGCCGATGTCGGACTTCTTTCCATTGGAGCGGTTGATGTTCCGCGCGGATGCGATGCCACGGAAAAAGACTTGTCCTTTATCCTTTCATTTGCAGAATGCTCCGTTGTCATTGCAGAAAATAACACGCAAGTAAAAAAAATAATGAACATAAAAGACAGCATTCCAACCTTAAAAACCATTATTGCCTTTGATGCCGTAGACGAAAACGAGCAGCAGCGAGCAAAAGAGCAGAACATAAACTTTCATGTCTTTGGCGACTTGCTGAAGCGCGGTCACGAATGGAGGAAACTCAACATTGATGCCGTAGAAAATGAACTGGAAAAGGGCGACTGGAACGACCTTGCCACAATCATCTTTACCAGTGGAACAACAGGAACTCCAAAAGGAGTCATGATTTCCCACGGCAACTTCATTACCCAGCTCGACGAACTGGTGGAACGCATCTTCATCAATCCTGGAGAGCGTGCCCTGTGCGTTCTTCCCGTATGGCACGTATACCAGCGCGAAGTAGAGTATGTCATCCTCTGTCAAGCTGGTACAATCTGTTACAGCAAGCCAATCGGCAGCGTTCTTCTTGCAGACCTGAAAAGCCTTAACCCCGTACTGCTGCCAGCCGTTCCCCGCGTATGGGAGGCCGTATACGACGGAATCTGGCGCAAAATGAGAAAAACCGGCGGTGTCGTGTACGCACTGTTCCGATTCTTTGTTGCAGAAGCAAAACTCTGGTGTGCAATAGACAGAAAGCTGCGCAGAAAAACAGCCCGATTCGGCAACGATTACCTAGGCCTTTGGTGGCCGGTTCTCGTCCTGCCGTGGCTGTTCCTGTACCCCGTAAAAATGCTCGGCAACCTGATTGTATTCCGCAAGCTGAGGGCAATGCTCGGCAAGAATTTCCGTGCAGGCATTGCCGGAGGCGGAGCATATCCTTCCTACATCGATGAATTTTTCTGGGCTGTCGGCGTAAACATTGTCGAAGGCTACGGATTAACGGAAACGTCTCCAATCATTGGAGTACGCCCCATTGCCTGCCCGGTCATGCACACGGTCGGAACACCGCTTCGCGGCGTAAATGCACGCATTGTCGATCAGGACGGCATCATTTTGGGAGTTGGACAAAAGGGCAGCCTGCAGATAAAAGGCGAAACGGTCATGAAAGGCTATTACAAAAAGCCTGATTTAACGGCAAAAGTAATGACAGCCGACGGCTGGCTTGACACGGGAGACCTTGCAGTCTTTACCGTAGACAATGAAATTCAGCTGCGCGGACGAAAGAAAGACACCATCGTGTTGATGGGTGGCGAAAACATTGAACCGCTTCCAATAGAAAGTGCAATCAATTCATCTCCATACATTGCGGCAAGCATTGTTGTCGGCACAAACGAAAAGGGCATTGACCAACGGTATCTGGGTGTACTCGTCATGCCAAGCAAAGAAGAAATCGAAGCCTATGCCAAGGAAAACAACATTTCCTTTGACACATACGAACAGCTTGCAGAAAGCGAACCTATCCGCAAACTGCTCAAGCAGGAAGTAGACCAGCATGTATGTGCAAAGACCGGCTTCAAGTCATTTGAAAAAATCAATACACTTGAAATCATTACAAAACCGTTTGAAGTAGGCGTAGAACTGTCAGGAAAGCAGGAACTCATGCGCTACCGCGTGCATGACCTCTATAAGACAAAAATTGCTAAATTATTTCAATAACCCGAGCACCAGACTTTCTGTCCATCCGTGTCATGTTCCGTGGCATGGGAACAGAAAGCAACTCACCTGAAAAACATTTCCTTGTGGTCACCACAAGCAACAGCCCCCTTTCAGAACAGGCATAATATCCCGTTCTGTCTCCGGGCAATCGAATTTCATCGCTGGCAATCCTGAAGTTCAGAACGTCGCCTTTTTCGGCACTGGCTTCTGCCCCACTGGTATCCTGCGCGCCCACAGCTTTTTCAGCTGCAATAAAGGACAGCACTGCCCGTTCCTTTGCCAGACCTGCACTTTCAGACAATTTCCTCAAGTCACGAGGTGCATCTTCCGTAGAAAATGCATAGTTGCACCATTTACCGCCACGCTTGCCGTCCATCGGACATTCACCCGCGTGAGGGCATGGACTGCACGGCACAAAGTCATTGCGCATAAGGGCATCGCGCAGCAAGCTCAAGAATCGTGCACAGGCAGGCACACCGGGTTCAATGACAAGAACCTTGGACAGTGGGTTGTTACAGTCGATGTACGAAAGCAAGTCCGAGCAATACTTCTTTGCAAGATAGTCAGGAGGCATGTCTGCATCCTGCACAATTTCATTAAACACATTGGCAGCAGTCACCAGTGCAGCCTTTTCCTTGATGCCCGTGCCGAATTCCCCTTTTACGCGGACAAAGTTCCACGGTTCGCACTCCAGCTTTGCCGCCACAGAAAGAAAAATCTCTTCTCCAGTAGCAAGAATCTGGGAAGAAATGTCCATGCAATACCACGTCAGTTTCTTTTTCCGCAATTCAGGACATGCAAGAAACAATGCAAGGGGAACAGTCAGCGGTCCTGAACCGACATCAAGGCAGATGCTGCCGTCTGCAAGCGTAGAAAAAAACGATTTCTTCAGATTTGAAAACAGGCGTGTAAGGCGAATGAGGTTCCACCACAAATAGTAGTGCGTGTAGGCACTGGTAGTCGTTACCTGATTCATATAGCCCAGACGCCGTTCCTCGCGCTCATCAGTCAGATTGTGGCTCAGCTCGCGGATTTGGTCTGCCAGCATGACTTTCTGCCGAGAATTAATGGGAAAGGTTGAGTCCAGCAGCGTTCCAAATTTAGCAACAATCGAAGCACAGTCAGCAGGAATGGATACAGGATTAAACAGAGATGACACAACATCTGCGGAAATTGCACGCTGTGCACCGCGAGCGCCATGAGACGTACTGCGGACATCTGCCTGCTGCTCTTTAGGATGCGATGCTTCATGGGCACGCTTTTCCTTTCGCAACAGTTTTCCCTCCACCTTCTTTTTCTTTTGAGAAGCCTTTATGCCCTGCTTTTTTTCATACCATTTCATTTCTATCTTTGCGTCGCTTTTCTGATTTTGCATAGTTTTCTCCCGTTTTCTTGAGCATCTGGTACAGCATCGTCAACTCGGAACGAATGTCCTGAAGCGTTGTCAGTGCTGCAACTTCAGCTTCCCTTACCTGGGCATCCAGAACAATCTGTTTTCTTGCTTCCTGAATGCTCATTCCCTGTGTCTGCGTCAAATGTTTGAGCCGCATAATCAGTTCAATGTCTCGCTGTGAGTAAAGACGTTTGCCCCGATAATCTTTTTTCGGAGAAAACCCGGGAATGACAGATTCCCATGAGCGCAGCACATGCGCCTTTACGCCTGTCATCTTAACGACTTCTCCAATCAGATATTTAGCCATTAACCTCTGGTCTGTCCTGCCACTTCTGGCGGCTTGCCTTCATTTCTATCTGGACAGGAATCTGATCAAAGCCCAAGTCTTCGCGAACCC
The DNA here is from genome assembly GCA_017476165.1 of Treponema sp. GTDB lineage: Bacteria > Spirochaetota > Spirochaetia > Treponematales > Treponemataceae > Treponema_D. The sequence continues at coordinate 32,580 of JAFVDR010000004.1, forward strand.
TGTTCTTCAAATAGGTAACATAACTTTCAGGAACATTGTCAGGTCGCGTTGCAAAAATAAGGAATTTGACCGGATTGGAACTGACCTGCGTAATGTACCTGACCTTAAAATGGATTGCCTTTGTTGCTGGCGGCGGATATTTAAAGAGCCAGTCTTTCAGAGCAAGATTAAGGGCAGCCGTATCAATCTTTCGGTTCAGCTGTTCATACAGCGAAAGGGCTGTATCCATGAGCTTTTTCAGACCATCCTCGTTCTTTGCGCTGATGGCAACGATTGGTGCCCATTTCATGTGGCCGAACATAGCGTGAATGTATTCTTCGACCTTTTTCAATGCCTTGCTGCTGCCGTCTTCTAAGGTGTCCCACTTGTTCAAGATGAATATGATACCTCTGCCACGCTCATAGGCAAGCGAAGTAATCTTTTTGTCCTGTTCAGTAAGACCGTCCTTTGCATCCATCATCAAAAACATGATGTCGCATTCGTCAAGAGTCTTTATTGCTCTGTTTACCGAATAGTACTCGACGTTTTCCGACACTTTCTTTTTTCTGCGGATGCCGGCAGTGTCAAGAATTTGAATGTCCCTGCCGTTGTAGCGGAAGCTGCCTTCTACCACATCACGTGTCGTGCCTGCATAGTCGCTGACAATAGAAGCCTGCGTATGCGTCAGGGCATTGCTCAGCGTGGATTTTCCCGTATTCGGCTTGCCCAAAATGGCAATCTTGACAGGACTTTCCTGTTCGCAGCCTTCCGTTACACGAGAAAAATCAAGACCGTCTATGAGTGCCTGTGAAAGGGCAGGAATATTGTCTCCGTGGGTTGCAGAAATGAAAATAAGGTTCTTGAACCCATATTTCATGTAGTTGTATGCCATTCCTTCATTCTTGCCGCCCTCAGTCTTGTTGACCGCACCAATGATTTTGTCCCAGTATGGACGCATTTGAATCATCAATTCTTCGTCTTCGGTGGTAATTTCAGTGGCATCGAGCAGCAACAGAATGCGGTCTGCCTTGCGAATCATATCCAATGTACGCTCAACAACAAGATCGTCCATCTCGCTTTCGCGAGACGCAAAGTCTCTGGTAAGCTTGTAGCCGCCCGTATCCACCAGATGAACAGGCTTTCCTGCAATAAAACAGGTTCCTTCAACGGGATCCCGCGTTACGCCGGGAGTCGGATCTGTTATGGCACGTTTTGTATGGGTCAACACATTGAAAAGCGTAGACTTGCCCACATTCGGACGGCCAGCAATAACAATCAAAGGCAGGTTAAAATAAATTTTGTCCGAATAGAACTGCTGGAACGAACCTTCCTTTTCAAGAGGCTGTTTTGCGGCAGTACCTTCAGATTCTGCACCTTCCAGCTGCTCGGCATCATCAGTCTTTTTTACGGGCTTTGGCTTGGAAAAATCCGGCTTCTTTTTCTTCATGTCTTTCTACTCCTGAACCGGATTGTATGAAAATGTTTCCATGGAAATGTTTTCCAGTTCTTTGATTGTAAATCTGGCAAGCGTTTCTTTTATGACAGGTATCTGCTTGGGACTCATGCTCAAGTTGCGAAGTCCAAATCCCGCAAGAATAATGGCAGTTTCTTTTCTGCCCGCCATTTCCCCACAGACAGAAACGGGAATGTTATTGTTGTTTGCATTATCAACCGTTGCCCTGATAAGGCGGACAACCGCCAGATTGAATTCATTGTACAGAGGTGCAACCGCTGGATTTTCTCGGTCTACGCACAGCGTATACTGGGTCAGGTCATTCGTTCCAAGCGAAAAGAAGTCGCTTTTTTTGGCAAGGCAATCAGAACAGATTGCCGCAGCGGCAGTTTCAATCATGATGCCTATAGGAACTTCCTTAAACGGAATCTTTTCTTCCTTCATGCTGATCCGCACCCCTTCGGCAATGCCCCTCACCGTTTCTACCTGCGAAACATCAGTAATCAAAGGAATCATGATGCGCAGGTTGCCGTATATACTTGCTCGGTACAATGCCCTCAGCTGCGTACGGAAAATCTGAGGATAGAACATGGAAAGGCGGATTGCCCGCAATCCCATCAACGGATTTTTTTCTTCAATGGTTGGTATTTCCTTAAAATTAATGAGCTTGTCGCCGCCAACATCCAGCGTTCGTATGGTAACCGGCTTGTCGCCCATCATCTGCAGCACCTGTTTGTACGCCTCAAACTGAGCTTCTTCACTGACCGAATTGGAAAACGGACCGCTTGTCTCTGACGACTGATGCTGTATTGTATCCATAAAAAGGAATTCCGTCCTGAAAAGACCAATGCCGTCAGCACCTTCTTCCAAAGCAATCTTGGCTTCCTCCGTAGTACCGATGTTTGCATACAGCTTGAATTCCGTTCCGTCTTTTGTCAGTGCAGGCTTCGTCCTGAACTGCAGGAGTTGTTCACGGTATTTCCTGTCGTCTTCTATTTTTATGCGGTACTCGGTCAGGGAACTTTCATCCGGATTCAAGATGATTTCGCCCCGGTTTCCGTCTACAATGACCGATTCACCAGTCTTTATCTGATTCTGAATGTCATCAATACCAACAACGGCAGGCACTCCAAAGCTTTTTGCAAGAATGGCAACATGGCTTGAAACACCTCCTTCGGTCAGTGCAAAGCCAGCTATTTTCCGCTTGCTCAAAATAACAGTGTCGCTCGTGCACATCGCCTTTGCAACAATAACGGCTCCATCCGGCACTTCTTCTATGTTAAACGGATGGTAGTCAAGCAAAATGTCCATGACTTTGCCAAAGACATCTTCAATGTCCTTTGAACGCTCGGCAAGATAGTCGTTGCCGCTGTTTCTGAGCCGTTCTGCATACTGGTCTACCTTTTTATCCAGTATGTATTCTATGTTGTACAACTCTTTTTCGTAGCTGTCGTGAACTTCCTGTATGAACACAGGATCTGAAAGCATGAGCTGATATGTTTCAAAAATAATTTTTTGCAGATTGTCTTTCGGAAGGGTTTGCAACTGCTTGTCTATCAAAGCCTGCACTGTATTGCATGCAGAAGTAAATCTGGTCCAGCCTTCATCAAGCTGGTCAGACATTATTTTTTCCTTTGGAATAATTTTTTCTTGAATTTCAGGAAGCACGAATGCTTTGCCAATGCCAATTCCCGTTGAGGCAGATAGACCCAGTACTACATTCATTCTATTATAGTACAGTCTAACTTCATTCTAGTCAATTGTACCCGCCAGGATTTGCCGATGGCGTTCATACAGCAGCACGCCCGCTGCCACAGACACGTTCAGGCTGTCAATCTTGCCGCAGGTAGGAATGGACACAACTGTATCGCACTGCTTAGAGAGCAGTCGCGAAATGCCGTTGCCCTCACTGCCCATGACAAGGCAGGTTTTCTTGTCGAACACAGTCTTTTGCAAAGGAGAACCATCGGCATCAGCCCCGTAAATCCAAAAGCCTGCCTGCTTGAGCATTTCGGCAGCCCTGACGAGATTGGACACCACTGCCGTTGGAACGTATGCACTTGATCCTGCACTAGTACGGGCAATGATTTCGTTGTCCTGCACATCCGATGCACCTCGCCGCTCCGGCAGGATAAGGAGTGATGCTCCAAACTGATCGCAGGAACGCAGGATGGCACCCACATTATGGGGATCCGTTACGCTATCCAGCATGACAACCGTAGCTGTTTCTGGACACAGGGAAAGCCACTGATCAAGCTGTACAAGATTCTTTGCCTTTTCCTGCTGTTCATAAGCAACAAGCACGATGCCCCTATGATCGCGGGCTTCTTTTGGCAATGCCGAAACAAGCTGACCAAGGGCCTCATCGTCTGTTTCCGTACAGGCAATGCCCGCTTCCTTTGCCAGAGAAATGATTTTTTTGATTCGGGGGCCAGGCTTTGCATAGTAGACCGACAGTGTGCCGGCATGAGCCTTTTCAGCGGCATATCGGCGTACCCGTTCTTCTACTGCATGAAAACCTGTATATACGTTCTGTGCCATAAACGATGCTATGCGTTTTTACCGCAGCAATTCTTGTATTTTTTACCACTGCCACATGGACATGGTTCGTTGCGGCCAACCTTGCGGCCTTCGCGGACAACAGTAGTAGGCTTGATGTAGCCTTCGGTGTACAGCCACTCGCCGTTAATCTTTCTGAATCCGCCAATTTCATGGTGCACATCACGGATGCCTTTCTGTGTATAGGTTGCCTCGAATTCGACGATGCCGTCGGTATCATCGGGGCCGCCTTTTTCCACGTTCAAAATCTTCAGGCCATGCCAAGTGCTTGTATTGCTCCAGTCTTCCGTTGCCTTGCGGTCTATTTCTGCAATTTTTTCACCTGTCTCGCAGGTATTGATAATAAAATCAATTTCATGCTTTACATACGCTGTGTATCGGGCGCGCATCAGAGCTTCTGGACTCGGAGCTTTCTGAGTGCCCTTGATATAAGGTTCGCAGCAGTCTGAATATGTTTTGCCGCTGCCGCACGGACATAAATCGTTATTCTGTTCACTCATACGGCTTAGTATACCGATTTAGTCCATGATTTGCAACAAAGTTTAATCCTTTTTGTTGCCCCCTTCTGCTTCAAGCGCCCACAGAATTCCCTTTGCCGTGCGTATCTCCGTATCTGCAAAATGATTGCCCCTGTTCAACTCGAACGCCGTTTGTATACCCATCGACTTGTAATGCAAAGCAAGCCGTTCTGCCCGTTCCTGCACGGATGCAAGAAGCTGATTCCTTGTTTTTGATTCTCCATCTCCAAGAGATACATACACGCAGTCAGGTTTTTGAACAAACGCCGTTGCTGTTGCAAAATCAAGGAACCCCGGAAACCACACCGATGGAGATGAAGAAGCAATCTTTGAAAATACATTTGTTCTGTATGGGGCATACAATGCAAACAATCCTGCAAGGGAATAGCCTGAAAGTACAAGGTATGCCGGTGCAACAGAAAGATGCTGTACAATAGAAGGAATCAGCTTGTCAGTTACAAATGCAAGATATGAATCTGCCCGTCCAGAAAACGGTGCATCATGCTTTCGGACAGGCGGACACTCCCACGGCGAAAGCTCCCCGTTCCAGTCCATGCCCGTAACGCTTGCAAGAGTAAAGCGCGGACACCCGTGCACCGAGCACTCATGCCACACGCGTTTTCCCTCACCGTCCGATGCATTTCCAAATGCATTCAGCAGGACAAGCGGTGCACCGCTCAGTTCAGAGCCAAACAATTCCACTGTCTTTCCATCAAGCTCAAATGATTCTGCCATGAAAATGATTACTCCTCATTGAAAACAACTCAAAATCACAAAAATTTAAGAATGCCAACTAGGCAAAAAAGCACCATTCCTATCTTTTCATTTATCTGCCAGAAAAAAACTTCCTCTATTCTTTTATAACAAGGTACTCGGCAACAAGCCGTTCCACTGTCCATGCCGCATTTGCAGGACTCGTGCTGGGCAAGCATGCACTTGTCAGGTTAAAGCGATGCTCATAGCGCTCGGCACAGTGCTTTTGCCAGAGTGCAAAGGCAGCTTTTCCCGTGCAAAACACGCGGCAAATGCAGCTGTGTTCAAACAAAGGCGAAAAGTCGTTGGGCACGGCATTGCGGATGGTTGCATCAGACGCTCCATGGATGTTACAGCGGGCAAGCACATCCCACAGTGCAATATGGTGGCGCAGTAAAAAATCCCGGCGTTCGGCAATGGCGGCATCTCTGTCTAGTGCATTATTAGGCAACTGGAGCGTTTCAGCAAAAACTGAAGGAACCACGCGCCAAAACCGATTCTGCGGATGCATGTAGAAAAAGCCGGCACTTCTGCTTGCTGGCGACGGCATGGTTCCAAGCAAAAGAATGCGGCTTTCGGCATTCCACACGGGAGGTATCGGATGTGTCACCAATGAGACTGTCTGTGTATTCATATTACATCCATGTTACGTTTATGCTCCGTTTATGTTGCTATTCTTCATTACTATATCACAAGACCGGTATATGCACCAGCTGGCCGCATGTGCTGGCAGCGTGTGCATGTTTTTGGGGCATCTTGAAAAACTCGTTTCAGTGACTTTTTCGCCATTTACCGCCATTTGCTGCTGACAAAAAAATTTTGTTGTGCTATCATGGGGATACAACTCAATGCATAAAAGCCGGCTGTTGCTGCAAAGAACGGACAGCCGCTGTGGTTTTTGTTTTTACCTTTCAAACGGTTTTGGAGGTGTAAAGGCATGAATCGCATCACACATCTTTCAAGCCCAGTTGCCCATACAATGGCATCTGGCAAGACAATCAACTGGATCTCGATTGAAACACCACTGTACACGAGGTGGAATTCATGAGACCCACAAAAAGCAAGATCAAAGCACAACATCTCAAGAAACTGCGGCAGGTGGAGACGCGTACGTATGAACTGTGGCACATCATCCACGACTCAAAGCAATACGTTTCAATTCCACGCAGGCTCGTCGGGTTCAAAATCAAACTCGTTCCAATTGATTCACTAAAGAACAGGGACGATGGACTTTCACAAGCCGTAGAAGCCGCAACGTCTTGGTTCACGTTTTCAGAAAGACCGTTCAGGCTGTGCAATGTAAAGAACTATGAATGCGAGTTCAGAAACAAATTGCACCCATGGATGCTTTCTGCCGATGAACAGGTTGAAAAAGTGTATTTCAAGGACAAACTTTTCAAAAGGGGCACCCTTACGCTTTTGGACATCAGTGAGCAGCAATTTCAGAAACTGCCTGCTCCTGCAAAAAAGTATTTCGTGCAAGGTCTGGACTCGTATGACAAAAGGGGCAATGCCGTCTTTATCTATCATCCAGATATTCCGAAAACGTTTGTCCGCGAATACGTAGAAAAACTGTACTGGAATCGCCTTTTCATTCCAAACGGCCGTGCCGTGTCCGAAGAAAAACGGCTTTCAAACTGGCTTGACTATGAAAAAGAATGCAAGCTGCGCCACTACAAGGGAAAGCATTCCTGGAAGTACTATCAGGGAGAAAAGCATTCACTTGTAAAGAAACGGCGTTCACAGGAAAAACAGGAACTGGCAGAACAACGGCACGCATTTTATCAGTCGCTTCAGGAGGAAACAGATGAAGAACAATTTTAAATGGCATAAGGAACAAATAAACGGAAAATGGTTTTCTGTGTGCGACCACGAGCATGTTCCCCTCATTGAACACACAAAAGACGGAAAATACAAGCTTCGCAATGCAAACGGCAAGACAATTCTGCATGACGATTTTTCTGATGCAGTAAAGCTTGCCATCGAAGTGTGGGAAAAATTCAAAAAGCTTAACAGGGAATGGACGGAATAGCCTAAGGCAGACTTTTCTACCGCTCTTTCAACACATAGGCTGAAATGATTTTTCCAAGACGACAAATGTCAACGGCTCCCTTGAACTCAAACTGAGCAGTGAATCCATTTGCATACTGAATGAACAATTCAGAATCTGGAAAAATTTCCATGAAGCCTTGTGTCTGCACTTCAAAAAACTGAATCGTGGAATAGGGAAGAATGGAAAAGGATTTCCGTTTTCCGGTCAACCCCTGCACATCAATGGAGATGATTCTTTTGTTGGTAAAAATAACTTGGTCACGGAATGTCTTGAACGCACACTCGATGTCTTCGTTTTCAATGAGAAATTGCTGCACCTCGTTGCGAACCTCAGAAATGTCGATTGGTTTTAGGTTAAAGACAGAATTCTTGTTAAAGTTTATCATGTACTGCTCCTTGACGTTTCCCAATTTTGCACGCATGAAACGCTTGCAACGATTTTAACCTTTCGCACGCACAAAAGCAAGTAAAACGAAATAAGACAAAAGATATGAAAACTAGAAGCTAAACATAAGGCATCCATGTTCAAAACACACCATCTTTTCTGCTACAAACTTTTCGCTCACGTGCGCAGTCTGCGTCTGCTGTAGCATAAACTCGCTCACTAGGATTTCATAAGGATCATTCGTTTGCCGCCACGGAAAATCGCGCCCATGCTCATGAAAGAAGTGCCACATTTCCCTTCGAAAATCCTGTACGCATTCTACAGAAAGAACGGATGTCCCTGGTGTCGTTACTTCCACGTTTCCCACACTTTCTGTGCCATGCCAACAGTGGCCTCGGTTTTTCCGTTGCGACAGACGGGCTGCTTTAAGAGTTTGGACTGGTTTTCAAACAGTTTTTCTTCTTTTTCGCTGTCGTCAAGGTAGGCTATGCTTGAGTAATCCTTTGATTTTGTGTCGGTCAGAGCCTCGATTGCCGCCGCCCGACTTCCCTCAGATTTTGCAAGGGCGGAAAGGACGGAATCGAACTCGCCTGAGGACATTTCTTTTTCTTTAAGGTCGATGAACTGGAAGGGAACGCGCCGCTCCTTAAAGAAACGCTGGGCCGCCTTGCAGTCAAAGTTTTTGTTTGTGCCGAAGATTTGAATCATGGGGAGATTATAGCACGGATGCA
>JAFVDR010000030.1 GCA_017476165.1 Treponema sp.
AATTCTGTTATTGTTGTTGAACACGATGAACAGACTTTGAATACTGCTGACTGGCTTGTTGACATTGGGCCTGGTGCTGGTGTGCACGGTGGTAGAATCATGGCTTCTGGAACTCCGAAACAGGTTATGGAAGTTCCGGAAAGCATTACAGGGCAGTATTTGGCAGGAAAGATACGGATGCCGATTCCTAAGGATCGTCGTACAGGAAACGGAAAAACCATAAAATTGAGCGGTGTAACGGAACATAACCTGAAAAACATTTCGGTAGAAATTCCATTGGGCACGTTTACATGCATAACGGGCGTTTCGGGTAGTGGAAAGTCAACGCTTTTGAACGATGTCTTTTACCCTGTTGTGAGCAATGAACTTATGCATACAGAGTATCCTACCGGCAAATATAAAAAAATAACAGGCATAGAATACATAGACAAGGTTATTAATATTGACCAAAGCCCCATTGGAAGAACGCCTCGCAGTAATCCTGTTACGTACATCGGTGTGTTTGATAAAATTCGGGATTTGTTTTCTTCTTTGCCAGAAGCAAAAGCCCGTGGGTACAAAGCTGGCAGGTTTTCTTTTAATGTAAAAGGTGGACGCTGTGAAAATTGTGAGGGTGCTGGCACTATCACTATTGAGATGAATTTTTTGCCTGATGTATTCATTCAGTGCGATGTCTGCCGCGGCAAGCGATTTAATCAGGAAACGCTTGATGTTTTGTACAAGGGAAAGTCCATTTCGGATGTCCTTGACATGACAGTGGAAGATGCCTGCGAATTTTTTTCAGGCATTCCCCACATTGCCCGAAAAATGGAAACGCTTAAAAGTGTCGGACTCGGATATTTGCAACTTGGGCAGAATGCCTTGACTTTGAGTGGCGGTGAGGCACAGCGTGTAAATCTGGCTTCGGAGCTTTCAAGGCCGTCTACGGGAAAGACTCTGTACATTCTGGACGAGCCAACGACTGGGCTTCATTTCGTTGACATAAAGCAGCTTATGGAAGTGATTCAGAAGCTGGTGGACAAGGGAAATACCGTTGTCATGATAGAGCACAACCTTGACGTAATATGTCAGGCTGATTATATAATAGACTTAGGACCAGAGGGTGGTGGAAATGGTGGAAGGGTCATTGCAACCGGTACGCCGGAACAGGTTGCAAAAATTCCTGAAAGCTATACTGGTGCGTATGTGGGGGACTTGATTGAAAGGGAAAGGTTAAGAAATCTTGCTCCATAGATTAAGGAAGCTCTGCTTTCTGCCATGTTTTTTTCTTATTTTCTCATATTTCTGTCTTGCACAGGGGGCTGTCAGGCTGTCCAAAGATGGTGTGCCTGAAGATAAAGCCTCTACTGATGTTTCATCTACAGATACTTCATCTGTAATTACTATTCACAATGCCCGGAAAACGGAGTATCAGAAAGAAGCGGATACTGGCGATGAGCTGATAGTCATGACGGGAAGCGTGTCCTTGACAGTTTCGGACATGCAGTCTGACACTGCAATTACTGCTGGATTAATACGATACAATCGAAAAACAAACATGCTTTTTGCAGAAGGCGATGTTCATCTTGTGCAAAAGGATAAAGGCGGTGTTGTAAAACAGGACATGAAGGCAAAAACGCTTTTGCTGAACACCAGCACGATGGAAGGCGTTTTTGACAATTCTCGCATTGTAAAGATGGAAAGTGGAAAAGTAACTGCATCGTCTACGGTTGTTGTGACTTCTCAATTGACAGGCAAGACTTCGAGTGGTGCGATGGCTTTCAAGCATGCAACGGTAACGTTCTGCAAGGATGAAAATCCTCACTGGAAGATTCGTGCTTCGAAGATGTGGATGCTTGCAGGCGGTGAATTTGCTTTTTTGAATGCGGCACTGTATGTAGGGAATGTTCCCGTCTTGTATCTTCCTGCGTTTTATTACCCAAAAGATGAACTTATTTTTAACCCCGTCATTGGATACGACAACCGCAAGGGCTGGTTCTTTCAAACGACAACATACCTGTATGGTCGAAAGCCTCTAGAGGCAGATTCTGCTGATGGAAAAACTGATGAAGATGAAATATCATTCAGTTTTGTGCATCCAACGACATTAAAAGAGCAGCGCAGAGAAGGACTCGTTCTTCATAATCTGGATGAAGACTTTACGGGCAGTACCGATGATTACTTGAAATTGACAGCAGATGCATACTCTTTGTTTGGCGGTGTCGTGGGCATAGACGGCTCTTTTTCACCCAATGATTACATATCAAAGATAGCTGGATTCTTTGATTTGGGCTTTAGCAACACGGTCTTCTATCGGAAGAATGCGTTCAGCCGATATTCGTACCTGAATAAAATCTATTATGATCGTTCTAATTTTTTGGGAAACTCATTTCCGTTTCGGTTTGCAGGAAATTTTTCCATGACGGTAAAGCAGCCGTTCCGTTTTCAGCTCGATTTACCTCTGTATTCAGACCCGTATTTCATTACGGATTTTGGAAATAGAAAAGAAACGATGGACTGGATTGGCTTCTTGACATCCAGCAGTGAAGTGACCGATGAACAGAAAAATACTGATGACAGTGAAAAAAAAGTGACATCCTATACATGGAAAGCGGAAGGCTCGTATTCTGTGCCAATAAAAACTGATTCAACCTCCATTGTCGATAAGGTTTCTGTCAACAAAGTGTCTTCCTCTGTCATATTCAATTCAAAAAATCGTTCAGACAAGGAATTTGCCGATGAGTCTTATGACTGGCAGACATACACTCCCGAGCGTATGTTTTTTTATCCGTCACAGGTGACTCCATTTGAGTTCTCCATGGAAATTGGCGGTACATTCTATGAATTCCTTTCAAAGCCAGAAAAAACACCCGAGTTTGTGTACGATGAGGATGCGTATGTCGCTGATGATGCAAAGGCGTTTGATTCCGTGTTTGTGACTGATGATTTACCAGACTTGGAAGGAACAAGCCTTCCTTCCGTTACGTCCATAGAAGGCATCCATTATACACTAGGTTATTCAATAAAACCTTCGTATGTTTCTCAGTTTACGTATAACGCATCCCAGTTTGAAAAAGGAACAGATTTCCGTTGGTCTAACATGTACTCATCGTATTATGTCGTGGCATCACCTGTTTCTGTCATTAATAGCGTTACGTATCGAAAAAGCTTTTTAGGCATGACCAATACGCTTACCTTTGATCCTTTGTATCAGCAGCATCCCAGTCTTGATGGATATACCACCAAGGCATCCAAAGATGCTGTCATTGCATCTGATTATGAAAGTCGAAAACTTGATTTGACGGAATCTAACATTGTTTCGTTCAGACCGTTTGTGTATGATTCGTTGTTTAAGAATACTGGAATTGACTGGAAGACGAAAGTCCGGCTTGTACGCACTAAATTCATTGGTGATGCAGATAATCCTGAGTGGAGTTATTTGCCGGGAGATTTGACTGATAGGGAAAGCTTGACTGAAAACATCTTGACGGGCTATCTTTCTGCTTCTGAGGGAAACGGGTACTCCCAGACGGTTACTTTGTCTGCATCGCTTCCCCCTTTGAACGATGAACGAGATGCAAAGGTTTCATTTTCTTTTCCGTTTGCCAAGCTGAATTTTTCTACTGGTGTTGTCCTCGATGAAAATAGAGAAACCTGGACGGACAAGCCTTTGCAGCAGTCTGCAAGCGTGTTTACAGAAACGGGCATGACCTTTACAGAGTCCTTTAACTATAATCTGGAAAACGACTATGCTGATTCCTTAAAGTTGTCGGCTACATTCAAAGGTTTTCAGCTTGCTTATGTCATGAGCCATACCTATGGATATGATTACGATGAAATAAATGGCTGGGTTTCGCAAAAGAACAAGTACTTTCAGCCATATACGATGAGCTTTGCATATATTTCTGAACAGAAATTCCATTACTGGAAAAATAGGATTA
>JAFVDR010000031.1 GCA_017476165.1 Treponema sp.
AAAAAAAGACTTCATCACTATCCGACATCGCAAAAAAAATATTGACCTGCAGGAACTGTGGCCTTGGTGCAACACGTATCAACGGAGTGCCGGGCGAAGGCGTTGAACAGCCGTACGTCATGGTCATTGGAGAAGGTCCTGGAGAAGAAGAAGACAAGAGCGGCAGACCATTTGTTGGCAAAGCCGGACAGTTGCTGGACAAAATGCTTGCTTCCATCAGCCTTGACAGGGAATGCAACTGTTACATTGCAAACATAGTAAAATGCCGTCCACCCAAAAACAGAACGCCGCTGCCACAAGAAGCAGAAGCCTGTGCCGGATACCTTCAGGCACAGATACACATTGCAAGGCCTAAAATGATTCTTGCCATGGGAAGAACGGCCATCCAGAATTTGCTCCACACAACAGAGGGCATCAATGCACTCAGAGGCAAATTCCTGGACTACAACGGCATTCCCGTCATGGCAACGTATCATCCCAGCGCCCTGCTCCGGGATGAAAGCCTGAAACGTCCTGCATGGGAAGACTTGAAGACATTCCGCGCAAAACTGGAAGCATCGTTTCCTGATTACAAAAATGCTTTTAATGCAAAACACGAACAGGCAGCTCACTGATGTTTTATGTAGAAGTCGCCGTCAATGTACCGCTGAACCAGACGTTCACATATAAGTGTGAAGACGATGTTCCTGAGGATCAATCATTTGGCCGACGGGTTGAAGTTCGTTTCGGCAACAGAAAGACAACTGCATTTGTCGTTTCTGCGTCAAAAGACATTCCGACAAGCTGTTCCGTTCCAATCGAAAAAATACGTCCCATCACAAAATTCATTGACGAACAGCCCATATTGACACGTGAGCTGTATGAAACGGCACAATGGATGAGCAACTATTACATTGCATCCATTGGCGAAGTCATTTTCTCAATGATTCCTTCCGGCAAGCGCGAAAGTGGAACAGGAGATTTTGGTTTTGCAGAAGACATTGCATTTTCAGAAAAGCTGGAATTGAGCGAAGAACAAAAAACAGCTGTCAACGGCATACTGAACAATGCAGACGGAACATTCTTTCATTATCTGTACGGCATGACCGGCAGTGGCAAAACAGAAGTGTTCCTGTCTGCAGCAGAAAGAGTTATGGCAAAGGAGCAAGGTGTCATCTACCTTGTACCAGAAATAGGCTTGACTCCACAAGTAGTGGAATCGGTCATAAAGCGGTTCGGAAACACAGCGGCCGTCATACATTCAGAACTGACGCCAAGTCAGAGACTAAGGGAATGGAAGAGAATTCTTTCGAAAGAGGCACGGATTGTTGTTGGTGCACGAAGTGCTGTCTTTGCACCGGTACCAAATTTGGGGCTCATCATCATAGACGAAGAACACGATGGCTCATACAAATCAGGTTCTTCTCCGCGGTACCATGCACGACAAGTTGCCATGCACCGCTGCACGAACTTGCAGATCCCTCTTGTCATGGGGTCGGCGACACCATCTGTCGAAGCATATCATTCCATGCAGACAGGAACAAT
>JAFVDR010000032.1 GCA_017476165.1 Treponema sp.
AAAAGATTGTTTTTTACAGTGCTCTGTGCATGTGCGTGCGTGCTGTCGGGGCGAACAGCATTCTGTCAGAATATTATTGGAGACAGGTCTTCGATTCCTCAAGGAAATGTCATTACAGTTGATGATTTTGAAAAGGGCAATTACTGGATTTGGGCTGGCTTTGACTGGGAGCAATGGGGGCCTTCCAAACTTTCAACCTCTGCAAGAATTTCAAATCAATGGGCTTCGCAAGGCAAGCAGTCCCTTGAATGCAAGTTCATAGCATCTACTCCTGATTCTGCTGAAGACGGCATGTACTTTATGGACTACAGATGGGATTTTTCCGGAGCAAAGTATGTTGTCATTGATATTTATAACCCGGAAAGCAGGGCCTTTGAACTGGGCATTGCCTTTCAGACAACTGATAACTGGAGGTGGCGCGAAACATCAAATGTCGTCATCCGTCCTGGACGGCATACTGTTGTGCTTTCTCTGGATGAGTTTCAGGATGAACTGTATCTGGTGCGGCGCATCAACATTTGCTACAGGGAAACCGAGCGCATGAGCGGTCGCTTTTATGTAGACAATTTCCGTCTTGTAAAATAATGTTCGATATGTTCTGTTTTGCATATCGTGCTGGTTCTGCGTATGACAATGAAGCTGGAGAATTTTGGGAAGAACTGGTTTCCACTATAAAGGAAATGGTGTACAATCTTGCTTCCCAGTCTGTTGTCGTGCAGGAAAATGCTTCGTACATTGACAGTCTGGTTGCCTTTTCTGCATTGATATTTTTCGTGCTTCTGGTTGTCCTGCTGGTTCATCATGGATTGCGGATGCATCGCAATCATGTTGCAAAAAGCAGGTTCGAGCTTATTTTGGGATGCATTCAAGATGATTCGGAAAAAGAAGAACTGAAAAGACTTGCAGAAAAATGTGTTGAACTGGGCGAGCGCATTGACAGCCATATAAGCCGCAAGAATTTTTCAAAGAAAATAGGTACTCTGGTATTTTTCATTGCACGGCAGATGAACTTGGAGTTTACCGAGACTGTCCTGTTTTTCTGTGCTTCACTTGTACACGATGCCGGATACCTTGATGCCCCTTCTGAACTGTTTTGTGCAGAAATCTTGTTTTTAAAAGAAAAGAAAATCATGCGTACCCACATTTTGAGGGCATTGAATTACATTGACTTTGTTCCAAAAAAATACATTGTGACATTCATGAATGCAATAACATATCATCATGAAAACATGGACGGTTCTGGATTTCCTGAAGGACTGTTTGGCGATGATATTCCGTTGTGTGCCAGAATCATTCGCATTGCAGAAGACTATGTGTACATGACGGAAAAGACGGATTATACGAAACCCATAGACAGGAACAAGGCTCTCATTCGTTTAAAGGAAAGTCCTGAGCTGTATGACCGTGGCATTGTGGATGTCCTTGCACAGGTCTTGGAAAATACTGTACAATAATACATATTTGACGATATTTTCAAAAGAAATTTTTGCTAAGAGGGGATTCTATGTGCGGCATAGTG
Organism: Treponema sp.; assembly: GCA_017476165.1. Lineage (GTDB taxonomy): Bacteria > Spirochaetota > Spirochaetia > Treponematales > Treponemataceae > Treponema_D. The sequence continues at coordinate 1,520 of JAFVDR010000032.1, forward strand.
GGATATATAGGCTTGCGCGATGCAACGCCTATTCTGGTTGAAGGGTTAAAGAAGCTTGAATATCGCGGATATGACAGTGCAGGAATAGCAGTCTATTCTGGAGAAGACATTCAGGTGCGCAAGGTTAAGGGCGCAATCAAATATCTTGAAGAAAAAATTACAAAAGAAACGGTTCATGGCTGTCTTGGCATTGGTCACACGCGATGGGCGACTCATGGTGAACCGAGTGATCTGAATGCTCATCCTCATTTAAATGAGAGTGGCACTATTGCTGTCGTGCACAACGGCATCATAGAAAATTATCTGATGCTCAAGTCCTGGCTACAGGGCGAAGGCATTGTGTTTCGTACTCAAACAGATACCGAAGTTATTGCCCATTTGGTTAATTACTATTACATAAGGGACAAGGATATCTTTAAAGCTGTGCAGGAAGCTTTAAAAAAACTCGAAGGCAGCTACGCCTTGGGCGTTCTGTGCAAGGATTTCCCAGACCGCATCATTGCTGCCAGAAAGGAAAGCCCTCTTATTGTAGGACTTGGCAAAAACGAAAACTTTATTGCCAGCGATGTTCCTGCCGTTCTGGAACATACGCGTGAAGTATATTTTCTTGATCAGAAGCAGCTTGCCGTACTGTATGCAGATCATGTTGATTTGTTTGATGCCGATGGCAACAAAGTCATAAAAGAACCGTATCACGTTGACTGGGACATTTCCAGTGCAGAAAAGAATGGCTATGAACATTTTATGCTCAAAGAAATTCATGAACAGCCAAAGGCGTTGACTGATACGCTGCGGCCTCGCCTTATAGCAGAAAACAACAGGATTTGCGACATTAAGTTTGATGAAATAAAGCACAATGACGACTCGTTCTGGAAGAATGCAAAACGGATTGTCATCACTGCCTGTGGCACTGCCTATCATGCAGGTGTTGTTGCACGCTATGCATTTGAAAAGTTTGCCCGCATCCCTGTTGTTGTCGATGTTGCCAGTGAATTCCGTTACATGAATCCTATTTTGAATAAGGATGATGTTTTTATTGTCATCAGCCAGTCTGGTGAAACTGCAGATACGCTTGCCGCACTGCGCCTTGCAAAAAAATCTGGCGTGCATGTCATTGCCATTACAAACTGTGTCGGTTCGACAGTGAGCCGCGAAGCCGATGATGTGGTGTATACATGGGCTGGCCCTGAAATTGCCGTTGCGTCTACAAAGGCATATACGACACAGCTTGCATGTCTGTATTTGATTGCGTTAAAAGTCGCCCGACTTCGTGGTCAGCTTTCTGATGATGCATACTGTTCACTGCTGAAAGAATTGTCCTGTATTCCAGACAAAGTGCAGCAGATTTTGGACGACAAGACGGGCATTCAGAAATTTGTGTCCCAGAATTACAATAAAGAAAAGGTCTTTTTTATCGGACGACAATTTGACAGTGCTTCCAGCTTGGAATGTGCATTAAAGCTAAAGGAGGTGAGCTACATGCATAGCGAAGCCTTTGCTGCTGGGGAGCTGAAGCACGGTCCTATTGCATTGGTAGATCCTTCTACGCTGGTGGTGGCAACGGCTACCGTGCCTGAGCTGTACGAAAAGATAGCAAGCAACATTGTAGAAGTAAAGACCAGAGGTGCCGTTACGTTTGTCATTACACAGGATGCAACGGGTGCGTTCAAGGATGCTGCTGACCAGATTGTTTCCATTCCAGATACAGAACCTGCCTTTGCACCGATTCTGTCCATAATACCTGCACAGTTGTTCTCCTATTACTGTGCAATACACCGCGGAAACAATCCTGACAAGCCTCGGAATCTTGCAAAGTCTGTTACTGTCGAGTAAAGCTGGTCGGAAAAACTAACATATACGGCAACCTCTTGAAACTTTCCTTTTGAGATTTTTTCGAGGTTGTCATAAGGAATTGCTGTATGGAATATACGAAAAGAGAAGTACTTCAATATATTGAAGAGAATAATGTAAAGTTTATAAAACTATTTTTTGTAGACATATTTGGAGACGTAAAAAGTATATCCATTCAGCCCTCGCTTTTGAACCGTGCATTTGAAGAAGGAATTTCCTTTGATGCCAGTGCGGTCAAAGGTTTTTTGAATGAAGAAACAAGCGATTTGTTCATTGTTCCAGACCCTTCAACACTGTCTGTGCTTCCATGGAGGCCGCAACACGGTCGGGTTGCACGTCTGTACTGCAATATCCGCTATCTTGATGGCACTCCCTTTGCAGGGGATTCACGCCTTATCCTTCAGAATGTCATAGACCGCTGCAAAAAACTTGGCTATGAAACTAAGGTTGGGACGGAATGCGAATTCTATCTTTTTAAGCTTGATGAAAACGGTCTGCCCACAATGGTTCCTCATGACAATGCCGGCTATTGCGATTTAGCCCCGTTGGATAAAGGAGAAAATGTTAGGCGGGACATCATTTTGACACTGGAGCAGATGGGCATTCAGCCTGAGACAAGTCACCATGAAAACGGTCCTGGACAGAATGAAATCGATTTCCATTACAATGATACCATGAATGCCGCAGACAATCTGTCTACCTTTAAGATGGCTGTCAGGACAATTGCCGCTCAGGACGGGCTTTTTGCTTCATTTCTGCCCAAGCCACTTGCAAAGCAATCTGGCAGCGGTTTGCACGTAAACATTTCCCTGCATAAGGATGGCGAAAACATATTCAAAGCAAATAACCCTGAAGCCCATTATTTCATTGCAGGAATTCTTGCTCACATACGTGAGATGACGGCATTTTTGAACCCGATGAACCAGTCCTATAAGCGACTTGGAGAATTTGAAGCTCCAAAGTATGTCAGCTGGTCATCGCAGAACAGGAGTCCATTAATCCGTGTGCCGGCAGCTAAGGGCGATGCAGTCCGTATTGAAGTGCGTTCTCCTGATTCCAGTTGCAATCAGTATCTTGCACTGGCACTGCTTATTGCTGCCGGGCTTGACGGCATTGAGAACAAGATGGAACTGATGCAGCCTGTGAACAAGAATTTGTTTGCAGTATCCGAAAACGAATTGAAGCATCTGGAACGTTTGCCGTCATCGCTCGATGAAGCGTTGCACCTTGCAGAAAACAGCTCATTTGTTCAGTCTGTTATTCCCGAACTTACCCTGAGCACCTTTGTACAGACCAAATCGAGATGTGAGGATCCTGCATTCGGAGTGGTTTAAAACATGGATAGTGTCCTGATTGCCAGTAATACATCAGCTACGATGGGAATCATTTCCGATTTTTTGCGTTCTGAATCATTTAGCAAAATCGTTGCATCACAAAGCGGCTCTGAAGCCCGGCGTTACATTACTGACATGGATTTTGACCTGATTATCATTGATACTCCATTGTCTGATGAACTGGGAAATGATTTTGCCATTACTGCTTCGGAAAAGACGACTGCTGGCATCATTTTGATTGTTGAGCGGGAGCATGTGCTGGAAATCAGTGCACATGTAGAAGATTACGGTGTGTTTGCCTTGCCAAAGCCGTTGTCTCCAGAATTTTTTTATCAGGCAGTCAAGCTGTTGTCTGCCGCCCGCCGCAGGGTTATGCACCTTGAAAACGAAAACATCAGGCTTCAGAAAAAGATAGAAGAGATTCGCATTGTTGACAGGGCAAAGCTTGTGCTGATTCAGGTGCTGAAGATGACTGAACCGCAGGCTCAGCATTACATTGAAAAGCAAAGTATGGATTTGCGGCAGAGCCGCCTTGTAACGGCAGAAAACATACTCCGCACATACGAAGTCTGATTGACACAGGACATGTAATTTTGTATGATGGTTGCATTGACAAAGATGTCTGAATGACGCAATAGGTGTGCCTATTGCGTCATTCAGACATCTTTTTTTGTTTTAAATGTACTGAAAGGGGCATGGATATGTGTGGATTTGTTGGAGCATTTGATTTAAAGGGAAGTGATGACCTTCGCACTCAGGTTATTGGAATGTCAAAGAAAATAAGGCATCGCGGACCTGACTGGAGCGGGGTGTATACTGGTGAAAAGGCAATACTATCGCACGAACGCCTTGCCATCGTTGACCCTTTGAGTGGAAAGCAGCCTTTGATGAGTGCGGATGGAACTCTGGTACTTGCTGCAAATGGTGAAATATACAATCATCAGGAATTGCGCAGACAGCTGGAAGGAAGATATGCCTTTCAGACTGGCAGTGACTGTGAAGTCATTCTTGCCCTGTACAGGGAAAAGGGCATTCACTTTCTTGAAGATTTGAGCGGCATTTTTGCATTTGCCCTGTACGATTTGAAAAACAATGTATATCTTGTTGCCAGAGATGAAATTGGTGTCATTCCTCTCTATCAGGGATGGGATAATGAAGGCCGTTATTACGTAGCAAGCGAGTTAAAGGCTCTTGAAGGAATTTGCACAACGATAGAAGAGTTTCCGAACGGATGCTATTATTATTCAAAGGATGAAAAACCTGTGCGATGGTATCATCGTGCATGGGAATCCTATGACAACGTAAAGAATGCACCCTGTGCCTGTGATGATTCTGGTGCAGTGGTGAGTGAATCTATCATTCAGAACGTGCGTACAGCACTTGAAGAATCTGTACGCAAGCAGCTTATGAGCGACGTTCCCTATGGTGTTTTGCTTTCCGGTGGCTTGGACTCGAGCATTGTTGCTGCCGTTACACAGAAATTTTCTAAAAAGCGCATAGAAACAGGCGGCAGTCAGGATGCGTGGTGGCCGCAACTCCACAGCTTTGCGGTGGGGCTTGAAGGCTCTCCTGACTTGATTGCGGCACAAAAGGCGGCTGCATACATAGGGACTGTTCATCATGAAGTTCATTTTACCATTCAGGAAGCACTGGATGCTTTACCGGACGTTATCTACCATATTGAGACGTATGACATTACAACGGTGAGGGCAAGCACTCCAATGTATCTGCTTGCACGTGCAATAAAGGCTATGGGCATCAAGATGGTTCTGAGCGGAGAGGGAAGTGATGAACTGTTCGGAGGATATCTGTACTTTCATAAAGCTCCAGATGCACGGGAATTCCATGAAGAACTGGTGCGAAAAATGGGCAAGCTGCATCTGTATGATTGTTTGCGTGCTAACAAATCTCTTTCTGCATGGGGTGTTGAAGGTAGAGTTCCGTTCTTGGACAAGGAGTTTATTGACGTTGCAATGAATCTGAATCCTCATGACAAAATGAGCATTAGGCTGCAGGACGGTTCCCAGAGAATGGAAAAATGGATTTTGAGAAAGGCGTTTGAAGACCTGCTTCCAGCTGACATTTGCTGGCGGCAGAAAGAACAGTTTAGTGATGGAGTTGGCTACAGCTGGATTGATACCTTGAAGGAAATGACCGCAAGCAAAATTTCTGATGCACAGTTTGCACAGCGTGCAAAACGGTTTCCTATTAATACGCCAGTAACGAAAGAAGAATATTACTATCGCGAATTGTTGTCTCAGTTCTTTCCCGATGACAGCGCGGCCTTGACTGTCCCCCATGAAGCTGGTGTTGCCTGTTCCACGGACAAAGCTTTGGAGTGGGATGCTGCATGGAAAAGCATGGATGAACCGAGTGGTCGTGCAATTTCTGGTGTTCATGCCGATGCATATAAAAAATGAGGTACCGTGTGGTTGTGGCAGCCGATAGATGCTCTCCCGCCACTCTTTTCTTTTTTTTGCAAATAATGGTATACTGAAACCATGAAAACAGTCATTTATCCCATGATAGTGGCAGGAATCATTATCATGGTAACGAACATATACCGTTATATTCGATTCATGAAGAACATGCATGATGCCTTTCCTAAGGGAAAGAGTCGAAGCAGCATGTGGAAGAACGTAGGTCTCTTCCTCCTTGTGTTTTTCCTTATGGGCTACATTTGCGTCGCCGTGTTTGGCTCGCCGGATTTGATGGTTGGCGGCATATTGTTTGGCGGAAGTATTTTTGTTGCAATAGTGCTGACAATCATGTTTGACTTGATTGAATCAATCAGGGACAACTGTCTGTCTGTTACTGAAGTGCTCATTGGTGTCATCGAAGCCCGGGATCCAAACCTGAATGGTCATAGCCGTTTTGTGCAGAACCTTACCATGCTGTTCTACGATTATCTTCCTGCTGACATAAAAAAGAAGATAAACAGGATGACCCTTGAATATGCAGCTTTGATGCACGATGTTGGAAAGCTTGGCATTCCTGAAAAAGTATTGAACAAACCAGGAAAGCTGACGGACGATGAATGGAAGATTATGAAACAGCACCCGGAGCTGGGCGTAAAATTCCTAGGAGTCTGACCATCTTTTCAAGACACTTATCATAGAAATTTAAATATGATAGAATTTCTAAGATGGAAAACTTAGTACAGGTAGATAGAAAAA
>JAFVDR010000033.1 GCA_017476165.1 Treponema sp.
TGATATTCAAAGCCGTTCAGTGAAACGTACATGCCCTGATTGATGATGTCATCACTCTTTCTGATGTACCACAATCCGCTTCGGTGCTCCCTGAATATACAGAAGTGGTTCTGTCCCGGCGTGAGCAGCAGGCCTTCGCCCAGAGACTTTGATTGCATTGTAACGTCATTTTCACCGCTGCCTGTTTTTACGGCATAGTCACAGGACTGCCTAATCCAGCCGTCTGCACGTTCATACTTGTTGTTGTAGAATACGATGGTACGTTCTTTGCCTACTCCATTGGAGTAGGCAAAGATGTTTTCGTTGACTGTTCCGTTGTTCCAGACATCGTAGAACAGGAAGTTTTCTATCTGTGCAAAAAGGTAGCGTTTGTGCAGAAGTGGGAAAATGTCATGCCAGTGGCGGTGCACGAGGCCTTCATCGGGCTTTTCGTCTCGGTATGCTCGAGTATATTCCATGCCGTACTTTTCTTCAAAGCCCTCTATCTGTCCGTGTCCAAACATCGGAAGTCCGGGCATTGTTATCATGAGCGTACAGACCCCAAAGTACTTGTCCCCTTTGCCAAACTGTGCTACTGCAGTTTCTTCATCCGGGTTGTTCATAAAGTTTACAAACCGCTTTAGAATTTGAGGGTCAAACTTGATGGTGTTTTTTACTGTGTCGCGGTACTTTTGATTTTCTTCCTTCTTGAGCATGTTCATGAATGCCGAATTGTATACGCGATGCATTCCCAGCGTTCTAGTAAAGTAACCTTCCATCATCCAGAATGCTTCTGCAAGGAGCAGAGTGTCTGGCATGTCCTGTGCACAACGGTCAACAACTTCGCGCCAAAATTCATTCGGAATTCTGTTTTCAAAATCCTCGGATGAAAGGGCATAGTGGCTACGGCTTGCAATGTCTCCTCCGTGACCGGGTTCAGGATACCACAATCTGCGGATGTGCTTCTTTGCCAGAACCATGGCCGCATCAAAACGGATGATTGGAAAGTTTGCTGCTACTTTCATAATTTGCTGTATGACAGCTTCGCGGGCAGCAGGATTCAAAAAGTCTATCTGCGCCGTATCGTTCCAAGGCATTCCTGTGCCATCGTTTCCGTGATATATGTATGTAGTGTCGCCTGTGTAATTGTCTACGCGCTTAAAGCAGACGGCACAGTCTGTCTTTGAATAGTAGTGGTCTTCCAGATAGACTGATACTCTTCCGTCTTGGCACAGGTCTTCTCCATTAAAGGAGTACCCTGGAAACGGACAGTCTTTTGTGGTAATAAAGTAATCTGGATGTTCAATGACCCATTTGCCGTCCATGCCCGTATGGTTTGGAACCATGTCGCTTGCAAGGCGGATGCCGCGGCTCCAGCAGCGTCTTCGCAGGTTGTCAAGGGCATCCCAGCCGCCAAGGTTGTCTGCAATTTCATAATCAAGCAGGCTGTAGGCAGACGCTGCCGCTTCGGGATTCCCATTAATCTGCTTGATTCTTTTGCTGGCGTAGCTTCGCTGCCACAGTCCAATGAGCCACAGACCTGTAAAACCTTCGTTTCTGAGCATATCAAGCTCTTCGTCTGGAATTTGGTCAAGGCGAGTAATGTCCCTGTTGTATTTTTTTGAAAGCTGGAACAGCCAGACAAGCACTGTTTTTGCCATCAGAACGACCTTGGGCATCCAGTCGCGGTCAGGACTGAACCTCTCGTACTCCTGCATCAGGTTTTCATAGGAATAGGACGACAGTTCTACATCGCCTCCTGTTGTCGGATGCCATGCAGCCTTTTCTTCTTCGCTGATTGTGTCCATGCCTTCAAGGAGTCGCTTTAAAAGCCATTCTCCCAGCAAGTCCGCCCAATACTGGCGTATGTAGTCGAGCTGACCTTTCAACGATGTAGGAGAGGCTATGACAGGTTCTTTTAGCATGTTTATCAAGTCGTGGTTTTTAGGCCCAAAAACAGGCTGCGTCAAAAAGTATGCCTTTATTTGATTCCATGTCTTGATGTACATGGGGTTTGTCTTGAGCTTTGTATCGTCAAACAAAATCTGGAATGGATGGAATGCTGGATTTTCGTTTGCAAGGTGAAGCATGATGAGTTCTTCCAGAACCTGTTCGCGGTTGCTTCGTTCAAGGTTTGTTCCTGCGTCAAAGCATATTTTGTCAAGATATTCCTGATTCGTCAGTTTGCCCTGATAGACTGCAGTCGGAGGAAATTCATCCATGAATTGAAACAGCAGCGTATTTATGTTGTCTTTACCAAAGTATGTATCCAAATCACTCAAGAGGTTCTTAAAGGAATTTGCAGCCTTGTCCCGTCTAAACAGCATGCAGACATAATGGAAAATTTCGTCTATCAAGCCCATTGCATTCAGGCTGCCTGCCGACACTCTCTTTTCCTGTTCTCCGCGTTTGTCAAACAGTTCATTGAGTTTTGTCTGGAATTTTTGTACAGCCTTGAAATCTGCAAAAATGACGTTTCCGCTTGACGAGTACAGTTTTTTGTCGAATTTGCACAGATCCCGAATGATTTTGCTGATATGAAATTCGTTATATGATATGTCCATTTTCTTATTCCCCCTTCGATTCTACATTGTCGTGGATTGCTGCAATTTCTTTTATTTTTTCTATGAGAACCTTGTCTTTTGCCAGTTCTTCTATGGAAACAGGCAGCCTGTATGTCCAGTTGAATTCATTCACGGAACCAGGAACATTGATGCGTTCATCTTCCGGATTTTGCAGATAATATTTCTGTTGCAAAAACAGATAGTCCTGCAATGGATTTATGAACCAACTGCTGTTTGCCCGAGCCGAAGTTTTCAGGCAGAACAAGGCTGTCGATTCAGAAAAAGGCTCATCCCTTGTAGGAGCATCCTGCGAACCCACCATGGTCAGGTATGCTTCTACAGACTGCTTTTCAGTGTTCCACCACTGACGCAGCGTTGAACTGTCGTGTACAGATGTAGTTGTTACGCTTAAGGTTGGGTATTCTGCAAACGGTATGTACGGCTGCCCGTCTTTTTCCCATGCCCTGTTCCAGCGAACTACTTTGAGTGACAGGATGGAAAGCTGTTTCAGTACTTCAGGCATGCAATCAAGGTTTACGCCCAAATCTTCTGCACACGGAATCATTTTTGTTGCAGAACAGAGGGGCGTAAGTACGTCAAGAGCCTGTTTTTTCCACAACAGGTTTTCCTGCTGTGAAAGCTTGTCAAAAAGTTCTTTGAGTTTCTGCTGCTCTTCCCAGCTGAGTGATTGCCATGCCGATGACTGGGAATAGGAGTAGACTGGTGTAAAAGTATCGTTTTCTGCTGCAATCAGCGCTCTGTCCCTCCACTTTGATACCAGCGCATTTTTTACGGAGGCATCCTTTGTGCCATCGTCCGAAAAATGCTGTGCGTAAATCATGCTGTCGTAGGCAATGTCTTCCTTGAAATTCCACAGTTCTTCCGTTCCTACTCTGTCGCATATTTTTTGCAGCATGGAAATGGCTTCTTCGTGGTTCCATGTAATGTCTTCAATAAGTTTTGTCGGAATGTGGGGCTTTGACAGCCAGTGTATTCTGCCTGTGTCGAACCCTGCTTCTTCAAGCTGCTTTCTGGTAATGAAAGCACAAGGAGACGTGTGTCCAAGGAATGCAGATGTTTCCTTTTCACTCACTGACCATATTCTGAAAAAGCCGAGGATGTGGTCAATACGGAATGCATCATAATATTGAGCCGCTGTTTTTACGCGGTTTTTCCACCATGAAAATGAATCTTTTGCAATGTTGTCCCAGCGGTAGGTTGGAAATCCCCAGTTTTGACCCAAAGGCGTATCTCCGCTTGGAGGAGAACCTGCCCGCTGCTCTTGATTAAAGTATTCAGGCCATGCCCAGCAGTCAGCACTGTCTTCGTTCATCAAGATTGGAATATCACCTTTGAGCGTTATGCCCAGAGTACGTACATAGTCAGCTGCTTCCTTGAACTGCTGAGATGCACGCAGCTGGCACCACACGAAAAAGTTGTGGCTTGCGAGCAGTGCCCGATTATTCCACCGTTGTTCAATCTGTTTTCGTGTAAATTTCTGGAGGGACTCGTCCCACTGCTTCCACGAAGCCTGCATTGCAGAGTCCTTCAAATCCTTGAACACGGCATAGTACGGAATCCAGTCGTTTTCGTGTGCAAAGCGGTCAAGCTCCATTTCGAATTTTGACACGGAATCCTTTCCGGCAGCTTTTTTTTCTTTTTTTTCTATGTAGTCATACAATATGTGAAGGAGCTGAGTTTTTTCGGTTAATAGTTTTTCATACTGAAATCTGCGTGCATATTTAAATTCATTCTTAAACGCTCTGTAGGCTGTTGCAAATTTTCTGCTTCCTTTGTATGCCGTACTGAATTCTGGCAGTGCGTTTATGCGTATGTACAGCGGATGCAGCGCAAAAGCAGAAAGCCCGGAGTATGGGGACGACTGCATTCCTGTATCATTGACAGGAAGAAGCTGGATTACACTGAAAGAGCATTTCTTGCAAAAATCTGCAAAATCTTTCAAAGCCAAAAAATCACCAACCGCTTCACATTCTTTTGTGTATAATGCGGAAAGGGGGACGACAACACCTGTTTTTTTGTTCATAATCACAACAGTTTTATTGTATCATAAAATTTTTATATGAAAAGTGAAATTTTATAAAATTTTAACAAAATAAGGTAATTTTAATAAAATAAAACTGTGTCGTGAAAGCAATCCCACGAATTTCATGAGGTTTTCGTTTTGTTTTTTTGCTGGAAGAAAAAAACTGTGTTGACATCTGCAATGTAAATTCTTAAAATAATGCTATTATGGATAGACAGCCTCTTTCAATACGATATAAAGATATGTTTAAGCAGCTGGCGACAATGTCTCATGCTGCCGCAAAGATTGATGAAACAAATGTGTATCAGCCGGCAAATCTTGATACACGTCGCCTGATGGATCAGCTTGTCATGGAAAATCTGTTGCCAGAAAGTCATTTGGGGGGAGTTGAACATTTTGAATCCTTTTATGATCAAATTCAATCTGGAAAGAGTGGCCTTATTCTGATGGAACACTATTCCAACACGGATCTTCCTGTCTTATGCTACATGTTGGAACATTCTGGAAACGAAAAACTTGCATCACTGTCCAAAAACATTGTTGCAATTGCGGGAATGAAGCTGAATGAAGACAGTCCGATTGTTCGTTCTTTTGCAGAAAGTTTTACCCGTGTTGTCATTTATCCTACACGAAGCCTTACAAAGAATGAAAGAAATGCGGAATCAGAAGGCAAGGCCAAAGAAGAAGAACTGCGTGCCCGTAAAATAAACCTTGCTGCCATGCATGCCATGGACGACTGCAAAAAGAGGGGAGAA
>JAFVDR010000034.1 GCA_017476165.1 Treponema sp.
AAGTTTTAAGTGTTGAAGATGGCAAATATATTGCTGTAATTGACGATATTCATAAATATGGTAACGAAGATAAAGTATTGATTAAGTTAAAAATTGAGGAAGAAAATGTAACTCTCCTCAGTTTCTCCAACATGGATGCACTCGGAAGATACCCTTGGAATAATGTTTTCAAGGCATTGAACACGGATGATACTGATGATTTAATTGGTCAAAGTGTTGAATTTGAGGTTAAGAACGAAGAAAAAGGCGGTAACTGCTACTGCAACATCAAGAAAATCACAATAGTTTAATTCGCTGAATTCAGCCGGATATGTCACAAAAGGCATATCCGGCTGTTACCCTGAAAGAGGTGTATGATTTGGAAAATAAATCCCCTGATGAAGTAATCCTTGTTGAGTTTAAGCTTGAAAGAAACGGTTCTGTTTCGATTTCTACAAGCGATTATGTTACTCTCATGATGAGTGCAAAAACGTATACTACCGGAAGCGGAAAGAATTTAAAAGCTTACAATATCGTGCATACTTCCGCTGGTTTTGTGAACGTATGCCAGAAAAAATCTGGTGCTTTTGCTGAATGGATTTGCGACCCATTCCAGATTAAAGCCGTTGTGATTGATGATAAAAACAGCTACTACGCTGAATTGGATTCCAGAGGAAAAACTTGTAGAATCCCGTTTGAATCATTTTTGCCGAATAAAATTCATACAGACCTATTCAATAAAGGAATTGCTGTTTCTGTGCAGAATAGAAATCATGAAATCTTATCCCAGCATTTACAGTGGCTATTGGGTAAATTTGAGCCACAGGATGCCAAAATGATACTTGGATGGAAAATGAAAGATAATCAGCTTGCGTGGTCTGGAACAAATACAGAACCTCCATTATTGCAGTATCAGCTTTCACTTCCTTCTGAAACGGAATATATCAATCAATTAAATAAATTGATAAATAAGTGTCCTGCATTGCAGTTCGTTCTGTGTGCTTCTGCTTCTTCCACACTGCTTGCCTATCTCAGCATGACTGAAAAAGTTCCCGTTGCTCCGTTTGGAGTATCACTTGTTGGAACGTCCTCAACAGGCAAAACAACAGCATTACAGCTTGCAGCATCACTCTACAGCTCCCCAGAGGATGAAGCGGTCTATTCGGGCTTCTACGGAACGTCTAACGCATTGATTCATATGTTGGGAAGACATCAGGGCGTTCCGCTTTGCTATGATGAATCAACAATCAGCAACAACATGGATAAAGGTAATTTCGTTTACGCATTTGTAGAGGGTAAAAGCAAACTTAGACTTGACCAGCAAAGCCAATTAAAAGAACGTGATAAATGGCTGTGTACCTGCCTTTTCAGTTCTGAAACACATCTTGTGGATATTGCAAAACATGATAATTTGGGACTTGGAGTTAGAATCATCAATCTGGATGATTACACCTATACGAAAAACAGCAAACACGCTGATGAAATTAAAACCTTTGCCGGAACAAATTACGGCATTGTTGGAAAATTGATTTCTGAATATCTTCTGCACTCTGATTCTAAAAAAGCCCTTACAAATTACGAGATAATCAAACAGGCAATTTCAGAAAATCCAAAACTTGAAAAATGTTCCCTCACGGACAGACTGATTCTGAATTATGCTTTGATACTCCATACTGCACATATTTTGCAAAATATAGGCATTTCGGTTGATATTGAAGCATTACAGAATATTTTCGTTGAAGTTCACAACAAGCTTTCAGAATCGGCTGAAATCGGCAAAAATACAATCCATGCAATATTTAACTATATCGCCAGTCATCCACAGCTCCAAGGAATTAAATGGACTACAACTCAAAGCGGTAAACCTCTCAAAGTCGCTATCAATGAAATTACCTTTGAAGAAATTCTCGAAAATTGCGGTATCTCCGATATGAAAGGAGCTATCAAGCATTTGGATAAAGAAAAGTATTTAATCAGGCAGTCCACGGACAGAATCAAATCAAAATTAAATATAGACGGCATTTCCTGCTATGCCTATCAATTCAACATTGCAAAGGTGAATGAAACCTTTGGAATAGAACAGGCGGAAACTTTCTCGAATGTGAAGAAGCATTCAATTTATGAAGTGATAACTGGTCAAACGCTCGATATTGCGAACAATGAGGAGGCTATCATTCATGACGGAAATTACAAAATTAAAAGTGACAAGGTTGCAACTTGCGGAAAAGCATTTCTATTATAACGGCTGTGAATGTGAAAATCTAACTGCTGAAAATGAACAGAAAGAAAATGAAATTCTGAATTTTGCTGCTGATGTTCTGATTCAGATTTTGATAAAAGAGTACAAGGAGGGTGATTAAGATGTTGTACTTCATAAGACCACCGCCAAATTTATAGAAAATGTTGGTATTGATAATATCTTTTTTGAAAGGAATCGGTGAGATTATATTGGAGAAAAAATTGAAAGTATTGGCATATATCAGGTATAGTTCCCATAATCAGGATGAGGGAAACAGCGTAGCAGCTCAAACGACTACAATCGAAAATTATGTTTCTTCCCATGAAATGGAGATTGAAAACTATTACATTGATATGGCGAAAACCGGAAGAAATACCAACAGACCCAGTTACCAAAAAATGATGGATGATATTAAAAACGGCAATGTAGAGGCGAAAATTATTGTTGTAAGAGCTATCGACAGACTTCACAGAAATGCTAAAAATCAGCTTTCTGATTTGGAGTGGTTCGCTGAAAATGGCATCAGATTGATTTCTGTAACTGATGGCATTGATACGAATACGGAAACAAGCAAACTTTTAACAACAATCAAAGCAGCCGTTGCAGAGGACTTTTCCGAAACGCTTTCCAGAAACACAAGAGCCGGATTATTGGAATGTGCAAAACAATGCAGACATTTAGGCGGTTCGCCTCCCATTGGTTACAAGGTCAATGCAGAAGGATTCTATGAAATTGATGAATTGAAAGCCCCTATCATTAAAGAGATTTATAAACTTTATTTACAAGGAATGGGCTACAGCTACATCATCAAACACCTGAAAGAAAATGGTTATAAAACCTCAGAAGGAAACGACTTTTCAAAGGCTTCCCTCAATGCAATTTTGAGAAATCCAAAGTATATGGGTACTTATGTTTACGACCGTTCCACTCCGAAAAATTCCGAAGGCAAGAGAAATTCCTATACATCAAAATCAGAATATATCCAGATTAAGGAAGGTATGCCAGCAATCATTTCGGCAAAAGATTTTGAAAAAGTACAGGTCAAAATGAAATCTCATGCAAAGCAATATCAGCACAGAGCAAGCAAGAACCATTACCCTTTAAACGGAAAATTGCATTGTGCAAAATGTGGAAAGGCATTCAGCGGAATTGTAAACGGAAGCAATGGAAGAAAATACTTCCATTATAAGGGAAATTGTACTTGTGGAATCAAAAGTGTAAAAATGGAACAATTGAACCAATTCACATTCTATGCAGTTCAGCAATGCATTTTTAACCCTGAAAATAAGGGCAAAATCATTCAGAAAATGAATACCAAACTTTCTGTTCAGAATGCTATGCAGGGTGTTGAGGTCAATGCACTGATAAATAAAATTCATGGTCTTGAAGCAGCACAGGATAATTTAACCGCTTACCTCGAAGCAGGAAAAGCAACCCAGACAATACTTGATAAATTGCAGAAAAATGAAGCAGAATTGCAGATTCTCAGAACACAGCTTGAAGCAAAGTCGCAGGATAAAGAAGAAATTGATGAAGAAACCTATAAAAGGTTAGTTCACAAGTTTATGCAGTACATGAGTACAGAGAAATCACCGGAAGCAATTGCTTTGAGGGATGCAGTTATCCATGATGTTAAAATTGATGAGGATGAAGTTGTAATTCACTTCAATCAAGGTTTAACAATTGATAATGATACAATAAACTATTTCAATGATAACAGGGAGGATTAACAGCTATGATGTATTTCAGATTTGAGAACGATTCTAAATTAACAGAAGCTCTTGTTACGGGCATAAAATACCATGAAGATGAAAAAGTATATGAATTAGCCGTACTTGGTCTTGGCAACGATGGAATCAGCTATACCGAAGCAGGAACAGCATGGTTTGAAAGTGAAGATTTTGATGAACTGATTGATGCTGGTGAATTTGAGTTTCCTCACGAAATCATAGGCAGAAAACTGAAACTTGTTGCTAACGGCACAAAAGGCTATGACTTTCATGAAGAATTGGATTTGAAATAATTGATACTCAAAAATCCGGATATACTGCAATTGTGGTATATCCGGATTTTTTTCGATTTTCTATTGACATATTAGCTAAAATGTGATATACTAATATTAGCTAAAATATTTGGAGGTGCTTTTATGATTACTGTAACTGCTACTGATATTCAGAATAACTTTGGACATTATCTGCAAGTTGTTCAGTCCGGTGATGAAATTATAATTTCAAAGAACGGCAAAGAAGTTGCAAGAATGATTCCCCGTGATGCAAGTGTATCATTTCTTACGGATTCACTTACTGGTATCCTGAAACATGATTATGATGAAAAAGCAATTCGTGCGGAAAGGATAACGGCACATGAAAATTTTGATTGATACCAATGTGATTCTTGACGTACTTTGTAATCGACCTGATTTTGTTGAGGCTTCCTCAAAAGTGTGGAAATATTGTGAAGTGAATCAAATTGAGGGCTATATCTCAGCACTATCCGTTCCTAACATTGTATATATTCTTCGTAAAGAACTCACACCAGAGAAAACACAGCAGCTTATTCAGCAAATTTCCATGATATTCCAGATTGTAGACCTTAAATCAGGTGATTTGAAATCTGCTGCTGAAATGTTTGCTTCTGATTATGAAGATGCAATACAAATGTGTCAGGCAAGCCGAATTAATGCTGATTATATCATTACAAGAAATGTCCGTGATTTTAAAGCAAGCAAAATTCTTGTATTGATGCCATCAGAACTGCTTGAAAGAATATGAACATTGCCGGATATACTGCGATTGTGGTATATCCGGCTTTTTGTTTTGCTGTGCAGTTGATTGTTTCTGATTGTTAAGCATCTGATAAAAACACCTCGTAACTTACCTTAAACACAAAAAGTTATCAGTTTAAAATTTTGAAATGATAAATTGAAACTGATGTATCATCTATTACACTTCCTTATTATCTATTCAACAGATGTGATTATTACCTCGCCACTGACCTTAAACACAAAAACCAGAAATGCAGAAAACGGCGATATATAGCCGTGCCTCATTTTGAAAAGTTCCTTTTTCGCATATAAGATACTGCGTGGGTCGCCTCCACCAATCGAAAATGCGTAATCTGAAAGGTTACAAAAATGCCTATATGCCGTAAAATCACGGTATGTAGGCATTTTATTATTTCTAAATATTGGTAATCTTTTGAGGGTTCAATGCGGTTTTGCCCGTAACTTACCTTAAATACATAATTCTCAAAGGTGGGGGGCCTCAAAAAATAATGAGGTAATGAGGTGAAATCAAAGAAACAGGCTTTTGATATGAAAAATTTGTTGAAAAATCACAAAGAAAATGAGATAAAATATTGATTGTGAAAGAAATATCAAATACAACATATT
>JAFVDR010000005.1 GCA_017476165.1 Treponema sp.
CTTGATGAAATCCTCGATGATTTGTGGATTTTCAGGGTCGTCAAACTGAAGGACTTTGCCGGGGCGGAGCAAAAGGCATCCGTAATATGCACCGATTTTCTTTCCCTTGAACGGGTTCTTTACGGCTTTCTTTACATTGTCCCAGCCAACTACGTCACGGAGAATTTCAAGAAAGTGAACAACCTTTGTTTCTCCGTGATACTCAATGTCATCATGCTTAAGGTAGTTGTTTACCTTCAAAATGACATTTTCATCATTCTGCATGTCATTATTCACCTGTTTTAGAACATTATAACAGGCGGAGCAGAGTGTAACTAAATCATGACCAGAGGATTTTGCATTGGCAAGTGCAAGCACTGATGAAAGCTTTGTTGCAATTTCATCTTTTGCAAGAGGGTATGTGCCTCCACAGCACTGCCAGTCAGGAATTTCCTCGAGTTTAAAGCCCAATGCTTCTGCAGATGCACGTGCGTAAGCGTCAAGATCCTTTGCCTTGTTCTTTAACGTACACCCTGGGAAGTATGAGTAGGTGATGTCATTATCCATCATTATACATCCTCATATGTAATACTTGTGCATTACGCATAGGACATAATACACAGCCACACGCTCCGAAACACATCACTGCGTGCTGCGGAGCATGCACGCTTCAAGTTGTCTGCAAGACTTCTTGAAGCGTGCACAGATATTTTCCTTGATGAAAGCAGGATTCCCGGTATTCTCCTAAAAGAGGAATCCTGTACCATTACGAAAGCTCAGCCAAAAGCTTCCGTTGCTTTTATTTTTTAATGCCAGCCATTTCTTCCGGATGGAATACTTCGTCAAACTTTTCAGGTGTCAGGAAGCCGAGCTGAACGCAGGCATCCTTGAGCGAAATGTTTTTCTCGTATGCCAAATGAGAAGTCTTGGCAGCATTTTCATAGCCAATGTATGGATTCAGTGCCGTTACGAGCATAAGGGAATTGTACAGGTTAAAGTGCATCTTCTCTTTGTTTGCCGTAATGCCAATGGCACAGTTGTTGTTGAAGCTTACCATTACTTCTGAAAGCAGGCGCACTGACTGAAGGAAGTTGTATGCAATGACAGGCATGAAGACGTTCAATTCAAAGTTGCCCTGAGAAGCGGCGACTCCTACGGCAACGTCATTTCCCATTACCTGTACGGCAACCATGGTCATGGCTTCGCACTGTGTCGGATTCACTTTGCCCGGCATGATTGAAGAACCTGGTTCATTTTCTGGAATGTGGATTTCTCCCAAACCGTCTCTTGGACCGGATGCAAGCCAGCGGACATCGTTTGCAATCTTCATGAGGTCTGCGGCAAGGGCTTTCAGTCCGCCGTGGGCGAAAGCAACTTCGTCTTTGCTTGAAAGTGCATGGAACTTGTTTGAGGCGGTAACGAAATTCTTTCCCGTCAGTTCTGAAACCTTCTTTGCAACAAGGGTGTCGAATCCTGCAGGTGCATTCAGACCCGTTCCAACGGCAGTGCCTCCCAAGGCAAGCTGCTTAAGGAATGGCAGTGAAGATGCAATCATTTCCTTGTCGCGTTCCAAAGAACTTCTCCAGCCGGAAATTTCCTGCGAGAATGAAATTGGAACGGCATCCTGAAGGTGAGTGCGTCCTGACTTGACGATTCCTTCGTTGTCTTTTTCCAGTTTTTTGAAGGTGTTTACCAGCAAGTCAATGGCAGGAAACAGTTTGTCTTCGATTTCAACTGTAGCTGCAATGTGAAGGGCTGTCGGAAACGTGTCGTTGCTGGACTGGCTCATGTTTACATCGTCATTTGGATGACAGAGCTTTGTGCCGACAATCTGGTTTGCACGGTTTGCAATGACTTCGTTCGTGTTCATGTTGCTCTGCGTACCGCTTCCCGTCTGCCATACGACAAGAGGAAAGTTGTCATTCAAAGCACCGCTGATAACTTCGTCACAGGCCTGTGAAATGCCCTTGAGCTTTTCGGCTGTCATTTTTTCAGGCTTCAGCTCGTTGTTTGCGAGTGCTGCTGCCTTTTTCAAGTAGCCGAAGGCTTTTGTGATTTCACGGGGCATTGTTTCAATGCCTACGCCGATGCGGAAATTCTCATGGCTGCGTTCTGTCTGTGCTCCCCACAGTTTGTCTGCAGGAACTTTGACTTCGCCCATGGAATCATGTTCAATTCTGAAATTTTCCATTCCTTACTCCACGATTTAGAACTGCAACTGATTGATTACTTCTTTGAGACACTCTGCACTGTGTTTGAGCGAAGCTACTTCTCCATCAGTAAGTGGTGCTACAAGGCGACCTGCAATGCCGTTGTGTCCTACAACTGCAGGAATGCTCATACATACATCAGAAATGCCGTATTCACCGGTGAGCATTGTAGAAATGGTAAGCACGCTGTCTGTATCATAGGTAAGTGCTTCGCACAGATGTGCTGTCGTTACGCCGATTGCATAGTTTGTGCACTTCTTTGCCTTGATGATGATGCCGCCTGATTTGCGGATGTAGTCTTCAACATCGTCTTTATTGAATGAAGGAAGGTTCTTTCCTTCGTAGGCTGCTGCATACTTGTCAACAGGAATGGAGCCGATGTTTGCAAGAGACCATGGAACGAATGATGAATCTCCGTGCTCTCCAAATACGTATCCGTGTACGTTTTCCTGTGCAATCTTGTATGTCTCGGCAATGCGTGCGCGGAAACGGGCTGTATCAAGCATTGTTCCTGTTCCAAAGATGTGGTTTGCTGGAATTCCTGAATATTTTACGAACTGATAGGTAAGGATGTCTACAGGGTTTGCTACGATTACATACAAGGCATTTGGTGCAGCCTTTGTGATTTCTGGAATGATTGATTTCGTAATGTTTACGTTTGTCTGTGCAAGGTCAAGGCGTGTCTGTCCCGGTTTGCGTGCAACACCAGATGTAAGGATAACGATGTCAGAATCTTTTGCATCTGAATAGTCACCGTCATGAACATATACAGGACCGATGAAAGGTGTACCCTGGCGGATGTCCATGGCTTCGCCCATAGCTCTGTCTTTGTCAATGTCAATCAAGACGATTTCAGAAGCAAGTTCTTTTACAGTAAGAGCATAAGCTACAGTTGAACCGACTTGTCCTGCTCCAATGATGGTAATCTTATTTGTATTTGCCATACGATTCTCCTAAATACATGGTGGTAATATCTGTAGACAGGTATCTAAAGATATTACATTATCCCTATCATTATAAAGTAAAACAATGCAATTGTTAATATTTAATTTTTTCGAAAATGGTGTTTTACGGCTCTTTTTTTTGAAATTCAGTGTTTACTGTGAAATGATGCACAGTACGAATTTTACAATGTGAAATATATCACATCATTTTCGTTGGTGAAATAGCCGTGCTTCAGAGATTGGAACAACGGAGATGCAGAGATTGGAACAACGGAGACGCAAAGATTGGAACAACTGATTGCTTGTTTTTTGATAGTGATGTGCTATAATCAGTACCATGAACTATGATGTTGAAACGATATCCATGTCTGACGGCAACCAGAACATTCTTCATCACTGGCTGCCAGAAGGCGACATTCGCTTTGTGGTCGTATTGAGCCACGGCATGACAGAACATGCATTTCGCTACGATGACTTTGGTTCGTTCCTGGTACAGAACGGTATAGCACTGTATGCCGAAGACCATCGCGGGCATGGCAAAACTGCAGAGCTTGCCGTTAAGAACGGAACGGGCTTGTTTGGCTATCTTGCAGACAAAAAAGGTTTTTTCCGTGTAGTGGACGATATAAAGGAAGAAATTGATCTTGTGAGATTCCGCCATCCCGGCAAGAAGGTTGTTCTGTTTGGACACAGCTTTGGTTCGTTCATCTCCCGGTGTTACATCGAAAAATACGGAAATACCATAGATGCATGCGTGCTGTGTGGCACCGCAGGTCCTCGTGCTGTTGTTCATGGCGGAAGACTCGTTTCGGCAGTTGCAAAACGCTTTGTAGGGGCAAAAAATACATCTGCGTTGTTGGAAAAGACAGTGTTCGGCTCTTCGTATGAAAACAACTGGCTTACGCGCGATGAAACGCTTGCTGCAAAGGCAGCATCTGATCCGTGGTGTACATTCCATTGTACGACAGGTTTTTATGCAGACATGCTGGAAGGTCTTTGCTATATTCATTCTGGCAGGAACATGAAACGAATTCCTCAATCCCTGCCGGTCTTCCTTATTGCAGGCGATGCAGATCCTGTCGGACTGTTCGGCAAGAGTGTAACAAAGCTTTTCAAGAAGTACCAGAAGAATGGCATGAAAGCCATTGCCATGCGGTTGTATGAGGGTGCAAAGCATGAACTTTTAAATGAGACGAATAGGGATGAAGTAAAAAAAGATGTTCTTTCTTGGATGGAAGAAGCCCTCAAAAACTGATTTTCATCTGCATCCATAGACACTATGTTTGCCAGCAGGTACGGTATGATGTGTTTTATAGGGAATCTTAAAAATTGCCTTTGATTTTTTTTTCAAACTTTCTTTGTGCAATTATATTTGGATGATGAATGTAAAAAAAAATATTACAGGTAGATTACAGATGCTTTTTTTCTGTATGATGCTACTTTTTTTGTAAAAAAAAATATGCTATAATTTGATAAACAAGTTAAATGGGAAGTCGTATGGAATTTAGAAAAGGCTTATGGGTTGTGGTATTAAGTGCCGGATGTTTTATTGTAGCTGCCATACTCATTGGAGGCATGATTTTCAATGGTCGAAAATCAAGTCAAGATACAGATGCGGCTGTGAGAAATGTCAGTTTCCTATATCTCGATGAGCTTGCGACTCGGAGAGAACAAGTTGTTTCAAACATGCTCTCAAAGTATATTTCAGATGTAGACATAGCTCTTGGCTTGATGGAACGAAAGGATCTTGAATCAACGGAATCCCTCCTTGCTTATTTAAGATGGATAAAGAGACTTTATGGAATTGAAAAATTTGCATTTGTAGATACAAACGGATTAATCTATACATCGCGTGGAAACAGAACTGACATAAATCTTTATGATTTTGACTATAATACTATTTCTGCCCCTGAGATTTTCCTTAAGGACGATGGTGGAAAAAATGATACTGTTGTAATTGCCACTCCTGTTGATAGGTTGCCCTTTAATGGAGAAGTTCTCGTTGCATGTTTTGCTGAAATAAGCATGAAGCAGGTTCTTGAGGGGTTTTCTGTTGAAAGATCGCAGGATGGAACTCATGTTACATTTTGCAACCTCTACACAAAGGATGGATTTCCTCTTACGGATGTTGTTCTTGGCGGTATCGCAAAAGAAGGCAATCTGTTTGAAGCTCTAAAATCTGCAAAATTTGAAAAGGGGCATTCCATTGATGACATAAAAAGAGGTTTTCAGGAACAAAACAGTGGAATAATAAATTTTTCATACAATGGAATTATGGATTCTATGTACTATATTCCTGTTCACAATACGAACTGGATGCTTACATATCTTATAAGGGACAGTGTTATAGGAGAAAAAGTTTCCCATATCTCAGATGGCATAATACTTAGGAGCCTTATAATGTCTGTCCTTATTGCTGCTGTTCTTCTTGCTCTTTTTACATTTGTTTTTATCCAGACGAAAAAAAATGCAAAAATCAGGATGGAACAGGAAATTGCTAATGCTGAGTACAAGATGCAGCAGCAGGAACTTGAAGAACAGCTTGCCCTTCAGCAACAAATTGCAAGACAGGAACGCGTGAGAAAAGAGCAAGATAACATGATAACTGCATTGGCAAGCGACTATACCAGCATTTATTATGTTGATCTTGATGAAGATACCTGTATCTGTTACAGGGTCAATGAATTGTATGGAAGTGAATCGCAAGTAGGAAAGAAAAACGCTTTCCTGCAGTTTTTTGAATCGTATGCAGCAAAATATGTAACTGATAATTATAGAAAGAAATTCCTTGAATTTATTACACCAGAATCTATACGAATAAATTTGGACAAGTCTGCTATTGCTTCCTTCAGCTATCTTGTAAATAGAAATGGAAGGGAGGAATATGAAATGTTGAAAATAGCTGCCGTTCGACAAAAAGAAGAGCGTAGTGATAATATAATTCATGCTGTTGGATTAGGATTTTCAAATATTGATGAAGAAATGAGGGATTCACTTGCAAAAAATGATGCCCTTGATCATGCATTCAAAATGGCTGAAGGTGCAAATCAAGCCAAAAGTTCATTTTTGAGTAATATGAGTCATGAAATTCGAACTCCGATCAATGCAGTTCTTGGCATGAATGAAATGATACTGAGAGAGTCGGATGATGATGAAATTCTTAAATATGCAGAAAATATTAAGACTGCTGGAACCAATTTACTTCGCCTTGTAAATGAAATTTTGGATTTTTCAAGGATTGAAGCAGGTAAGATGAGTATTATTCCCGAAAACTATGAAACGTCGTCTCTCGTGATTGATTTGATCAACATGGTCAGCGAACGGGCAAAGAAAAAAAATCTTACACTAAAGATTGAAAACTCTTTACGGCTTCCTAAAATTTTGTACGGTGATAGTGGACGAATAAAACAATGCATTCTTAATTTACTTACAAATGCAATCAAATATACAAAAGTCGGCTCTGTTATTTTTTCTTTGGACTTTGAAAAACTCAGTGAAGATAAAATTCTTCTTAAAGTGAATGTAAAGGATACTGGAATAGGAATAAAAGAAGAATCTCTTAGTCAGCTTTTTGTTCCATTCGAGAGAATTGAAAGAAGACAAAAATAAAACTATAGAAGGAACTGGACTTGGCATGAGCATCGTTATGAAGCTTTTAGCCATGATGAATTCGAGCCTGGAAGTAAAAAGCGTATACGGAAAGGGATCTGAATTTTGGTTTGCCATTGAACAGTCTGTTGTTGATTGGAGTGAAGTTGGAAGTATTGAAAAGATTTATCAGGAATCTGTTTGTGAAATTTCATCATATAAAGAAAAACTTCATGCCCCAAAAGCAAAGCTCCTTTTTGTTGATGATACAGAAATGAATTTAGAAGTAATCAAAGGATTGCTCAAGAAAACTGGAATGCAGGTGGATACAGCCCTTAGTGGAAAAGAAGCCCTTGAATTGGTTGCGCAGAAAACATATGACATTATTTTCATTGATCATCGAATGCCTGAAATGGATGGAATTGAGACGTACCGTTGTATGCAAAAAATGAAAGAAAACAAATGTAAGGACAAGCCTTGTATTATGCTTACTGCAAATGCTATTTCAGGGTCTCGAAAAATGTATTTGAATGCAGGTTTTACAGATTATATTTCAAAACCTGTTAATCCTATGCAGCTTGAAAATATTATAGAAAAGTATCTTCCGAAAAATTATCTGGAACCTATAAATTCTTTTGAAACTAAATGTTTGGAAAAAAACAAAGGAAACCCATTTATGGAGAGGCTTTGTCGTATAAAAGGATTGAATGTGGACCTTGCGCTGAAAAATTGTGGAAGCCCAGAACTTCTTGAGTCCTCAATTAAACGATACTACTCTACAATTGATGTAAGAGCGGCGGAGCTGGAAAGATTTTTTGAAACGGAAAATTGGAAAGATTACGGCATAAAAGTTCATGCTTTGAAAAGTACATCCCGATTAATTGGTGCAATGTTCTTGTCAAAAAAAGCTGAAATTCTGGAACGACATGTTGATAAGGCTGAATATGAAGATATAAGAAAGAAACACAGCTTGTTTATAAAAAACTTTCTTGGATACAAAAGAAAATTTGCTTTTTTAGAAAAAGATATTCCTGCGCGAAAACAGATTTCTGAAACTGATTTCTTGGAAAAAATGCAGCATGTCCGAAATCTTACTGAAAAGTATGATTTGGATGGACTTGATTCTGTTATGGATGAGCTTTCCAAAGTTTCTGTACCAGAACATTCTAGAAACCTTTATAAACAAGTTTCCGAATGTATAGAAAATGTTGATTTCAACGGTCTTAAAGATGTTTTAGAAAAATTTAATATCAGATAATTTTTTTTCAGATCATTTTTCATAAAGTTTAGATTTGCGTCAGACCATCTAATGCAGCTTCAACGCGTGTCATAGAAAAATGAGGGTTTACTTATGAAGGAATGATGAGGAATTATTTTGCAAAAATGGTTCTTACGAGGACAGGATGTATTATTCCTTGCTGAACGGTATGGTGGAGCCTGTTGCCATTTTACTATTGACCTTCTTTGTGTAGATTATTAAAATAATTCCACTGTGCTTATCAGATACGCAACCGACAGCAAAGGTAGACCTGTAAAAAAAGCTGTCATTTACACCAAAGAAGAACATAAAATATCACTTGACTCTATAGATAAGGATGCCGTATTTGTCATTACGCGTCTGCGTGATGCTGGTTTTGCAGCGTATCTTGTAGGCGGAGCTGTTCGTGATTTGCTTGTTGGAAAAAAGCCTAAGGATTTTGACATTGTTACGGACGCGACTCCCAGCAGAATAAAGAAAATCTTTCGGAATTCAAGGATAATCGGCAAGCGTTTCAGGCTGGTGCATGTCCTGTTTGGCGAAAAGATTTTTGAAGTAAGCACATTCCGCTCCATTGTAGACGGCTCTGTAGGCAATGCTTTTGGCACAATGGACGAAGATGTCTTGCGAAGAGATTTTACGCTGAACGCCCTGTATTATGATCCTGGTAAAGAGCAGATTGTAGATTATGTTGATGGTGTAAGGGATATAAAGAAGGGAATCATTCGTCCTGTCATTCCATTGGACAGGATTTTTATTGATGACCCTGTACGAATGCTTCGTGCAGTCAAGTACAGTGCAACAACTGGGTGCAAGCTGCCACATTCCTTAAAAAAGAAAATTCGCAATTCTGCACAGCTTTTGTCCCCCGTATCTCCTTCTCGGCTTACGGAAGAAGTCCTTAAGATAATTAACAGTGGGCATTCCCGTGACATTGTGTCTTGTGCAATTGATACTGATTTGTATGCCTATCTGCAACCTGCTGCAACGAACCTTATGCTCGAAGACAAAAAGTATGCAAAAGCATATATGGAAAGCCTCTTGGCTCTGGATGCATATATTGCAAACAATCCAGAATGCCGGTTAGGGGACAAGTTGTATTTTGTTCTGAGGGATTTTGTATCGAATTTGACTGATTGGAATCTGGAAGTCAAGAGCAAGGCTTCTGCTGCTGAGCTGTATAAAAAGACATGGCTTCAATGCCGCAATTATGTTCTTCCCATGAATCCTCAGAGAACGGAGCTTGAATATGCCGTTAGGAAAATCCTGACGGAGTATGGAGTGCCCGTAAAGCTCCCTCGCAAGCGTTCCCGTTCTGCAGCACCTGCTGCACAGTAAGTTTTTTTTTCTGTAGCTACAGTCTATTGGGCTTTTCCGTCTATAATCTTGTCAATGATGATGGAAACTTCTTCAATGAAGATGCCTGTCTGACGCTCAATGTTTTCCGTTATGTATTTTTGCATGCTGTGCATGAGTCCCGTGAGTTGCTTTCCAAATGGAACGTTTACCGTTAGTATGAGCCTGTAGCCTTGCTTGTCGGTTTTTATGGTCAGCTTTTTTATTTGGACATCGGCATTCATTTCAGCTACGCAATGCATGACCATCTGTGTTATGCAGGCTTCCGATATTTCCAGTCGCCCGCGTTTGCTGAATTCTGGTGTTACAATGGACTTTTCCGTTAACTTTGTTTCGCCAGTGATGGATTTTGTCTTGCTCTTGGAAAGGAGTTCACGAATGGAATTGGAAAATATCTGTGAATATGATTTTTTTACTTCAATGGCAGGAACAGGAATGACATGTTTTCCTTCTACATTTCGGCTCCGTATTGCCTTTTGAATTTCATCTTGCGAGGCAATGTCCTTGATGTTGATTATCTTTTCTGGTGTCGGCAGCTGAAGCCTGATGGAAATTTTCTGAACCATCTTTTCGCTTGTGCCTAGAATGAGTATTTTTTTGATGTGATTCTTTTGAATTACTTTTGCAACGGAATCCCTGTGCTCCTTGTCATCGAACAGTGCAATCCTGACAGCTCCAAGATATGTTTTTTCATGTTTTGCTGAACGTCCTGCAAGAATCTTGTCATCCTGAATGAGCAGACCATCATCGATGAGTGCTTCCAGTCCGTATTTCTGCATGATGAGTTTCGCCCTAAAGCTTTTTCCTGTTCCGCTTTCACCGACAAGAGCATATATGGTCATTCCATGTCTTAATATCTTAGAAATAAAGTTCATGTTTTTACAGCTGTTCCTTTTCAGATTATAAGTTTTTTATCCCATTTTATCAAGGAAAATTGCAGAAAGCTTTCAAACTCCTGTGGCAGTGGAGCCGTAACGACGCAAGGAATTGAAAGAGGGTTGTCCTGAGGAAAGGTGAGTTGTATTGCATGCAGAAAAAAGGCGTGCGGGGCAGGAACGGTAATTCGGCATGATGCCGTATATGCGGTGTCTCCCAAAAGCGGATGCCCATGACTGCTTGACTGTATTCGTATCTGGTGCTTTCTTCCTGTTTCAATGGTGTATTGAATGAGGGTTACTGGACGTCCCCTGTATGTGCCGTAGGAAAGCGGGATGGCATGTGTTACGGCATTTTTTTCACCTTGGGATATGGACACCGTATGAAATGTCGATGTGCTGCTGGGGCTGTTTGCTATGCAGTCTTGCCATGTGGTCCTTGCCTGTAGCGTTCCTTCGGCAATGCCTATGTATGTTTTTTTGATTGCATGAGATGCTATTGCCGATGAAAACCATGCAGCGCCTTCGTGACTTTGCGATATTGTCAGTGCACCTGTCGTAAATCTGTCAAGGCGGTGGAGCGGTGCTGGCGTAAATGCTATGGACGTTGTGTCCCTGCATTGTTTTGCAACGATTGTCGCTATGTCCTGTCCGCTTGATTGCGATGCATGGACATTTATGCCGTAAGGCTTGTTTATAATCCATACATGTTGATTTTTTACCAGTGTCTCAAATTCCTGCTGCGGTTTGTTTGACGTTTTTGGGGCTGTGTCGGTGTTTGATTCTGCATTGCCGTTCAAGAGAAAAGATGCGATTGATATTGTGTCACCTTCGGTAAGTAAATAACATGCATTTGTTTTTGCTCCGTTGACCTTTATGAGTTTTTTTCGAATTGCGGCATAGATGTTTGATGTGCAGTTGTTTTGAAATATGTGCTTTACGATTTTGTCGAGCCGTCTGCCCTGATCGTTTGCTCCTGCCGTATAATTTGTAAAATCCATAGTTGTAGAATAATCCCAAAAAAAAATTGTTTGCTACTAGACAAAACTTTACATTATAGTAAAATAAAAACATGGCGAATGCAAGGGAACAGTTACGTTTATTTTTCTCAAATCCAGTTTTATTATCTTGCATTTTCAGTTGGCTGTGTGCACAGCTCATAAAAACATTGGTAAAACTGTTCTCCGGTAAGGTTCATAGTGTTGCGGAACTGTTTGAACTCATGTTGTGGCGGACTGGCAGCATGCCGTCAAGCCATTCAGCTTTGGTTGCAACGCTGTGTACTAACATTGGATATCGTTCTGGCATATCGAGTGATGTTTTCATTCTTTCTCTCGGCTTTTTTCTGGTGACAATTCGGGATGCTGTTGGCGTTCGGCGAGCAAATGGCATTCAGGCTCGCATATTGAATAGAATTGGACGAACTCTGGCTGAAAAAGGAATTGTAGAGTTTAAACCCATCAAGGAAGTGCAGGGACACACTCCAGCAGAAGTCGTGATTGGCTGTCTGCTTGGTTTTTTTATTGGTCTTGCATTCTGTGTGCTCAACTAATGAAGGCACTGAATCTTTCTTTTTCTGTAAAATATGTATCTCTCCTTTTTTTTATTCTTGCGTGCGTCTTGTGTCTTTTTGTATTCAGGGCAATGCCGGCCTCCCGAATTTGGCGCGGATATAAAGTTTTGTTTGTAGATAAATCCGTTGAAGAGCAGTCTGTATTGGACTGTCTGCATGATGCTGGCTGTCAGGACGTAATAGCATTGTCGTTACAGAAAAATCCTATAGAAACGCCATTTTCAGCTTTTCAAAAGGATTATGATTCCTATTTAGAGCGTAGGCTTGCATATTTTACTGACAAGTCATCCATGTATTCGTTGTTTTATATTCCTGACAAGTATGAGCATCAGGCTGGAATAGCCATTAAATCATTGATGAAAAACAGGCATGTACGTACAGGGCTAGATTATGAGTCCGTATTTCCGTTTGTTGTTCCCCTTGTTGCGGTGTCTGTGTATGTTATGCTGGGGCTTGCCGCTGTAAAAAAAAGGTATTTTTTCCTACC
>JAFVDR010000035.1 GCA_017476165.1 Treponema sp.
AAAATCAGCAAGTCCACTATAGCACGAGTCAACTTCAAACATCAGTTCATTCACCTGTTTGTACAAATCAAGGGCTTGTTCCCGTATAGGACCGGCAACCTGGTCGGCAAACCAGTTGTACCGCAGCCTGAATTTTTCATACCTGTCAGTAAGGTTCATCATGACAAGGGCTTTTTCACCCAAATGGAACACATATTCCTCTGGATAAATGTGATACATCAATTCCTTTACGTCCGTCTTGCGATGATACAGCATGTCCAAAACATAGTGATCAAGGACATCAGGAGTCACGGTGTAATACGAACCTTCTCCATCATAACTGTACATAGCAGAATTCTCATCCGGCCATGCTTTGTGCAGGTTCCAATTTCCTACGGCAGGAACGCTTTTTCCCCGATACCACAGGCGTGTTTCCACTCCAAATTCCTGCATGCCAACCTTTTTTGAATAGCGGTTTACAAATTCCTCAACAGAACCGCAGGAAGGGATGCACAATTCGTCACGATGCAGAAAGAAAATGTAGGTCAGCTGTTCTTCGATGGCTGCACATGGCCCTTCCTGCTCAAATTCCTCATGGCAGAATTTTTCAAAATTCTCATACCACTTGAGCTTGGCATCCCCGTATTCACCGCAGTCAAACAAATTATGGCCATCGTGAACAACGACCATGTCAATGTGACCAAGGTTCCAGTCCTTTACATAGCAAAGGATTCTGTCACCTTTTTGCAAGTCGTTTCTTTCAATCAATTCAGAAACGTCTATTCCCGTCAAGTGAACTTTATTCGGAAGTTCAAAGTCATTGCTCAGCAGGTCCAAATCTTTATTTGCTGGATCTGAGGCAATATACTGGGGAGCATACTCTTCTCCAAACAACATGAACATGTCGATTGCATCATCAGAATCAAATTCGCCGATTTTCAACGGAAGCCTCTTTTCCCTATGGAAAAAAGTCAGTGCATAGCAGGCTATTTCGGAATCAACAAAGGGCATGCACCGGTCTCCGATAACAATCATTTCCTGCTCATACTCTACAGTAGTAGGCCTAATGCTAAAAAGCGCACCCGTAAATGCACCGGCTTGCGTAATATACGTATCATTTTCCAAGGGGAACACCAAGCCGTTATGCTCAAGAAAATCTTTCACATCCCTCAGGGACGTACGTATTCCTACACTATAAAAGACTTTAAGCATGTCCCGAGCAGTAAAAACGCTCTGATGAGTACGAAGATATTTCTCAACGTAAGCCTGTGCTTGTATATTCATACACTATTATAATACTGCATTTTTTGTTTTTGGCAAACATAATATCTTTTGCAATAATATTTTTTAAAATATTCCCCCATTCTATTTGACATAACCGAAGTAATAATTTAGTATAAATAAGAATAATTCTAAAACAATAAGGAGAAAATAAATGTCTCGCATTTTGCTAAACATCATTCTCCCCGTTGCAGGAATTGTTCTTGGATGGACTATTCGCTGGATTTATGCCAGATTTCAACTTTCCGCGTCAGAACAAAAGGCTGAGCGCGTTAGACAAGATGCCATAAAGGAAGCAGAAGCTCAAAAAAAAGAGATTCTGTTACAAGCAAAAGAACAACTCATTCAGGACCGAAACCAGCAGGAACGGGAAAACCGCGACAGGCGCAAGGAACTTCAATCCTACGAAAATCGCGTGGCAAAAAAAGAAGAGATTGTTGACCAGAAAAGTCAAGAAATTGAAAAGAAGGAAAAAGCTTTTTCCGTACGTCTATCGGAAATTGAAAAAAGAGAAGGCTCTCTTGCGCAAAAAGAAGAGAACCTGCGGACTGAACTTGAAAGAATTTCAGGTTTAACCCGTGAAGAGGCAAAAGATTTAATTATTAAAAGTCTCGAAAACGAAGCAAAGCATGATGCCCAGGCAATGCTGAACAAAATCGATGCGGAAGCTCAGCTTGTTGCAGAAAAAAAAGCTCAGTCTGTCTTGCTTTCTGTAATTCAACGGATTGCGACTGAGACAACAGGGGATCTTACAGTGGCAACAGTTTCCCTCCCCTCTGACGAGATGAAGGGACGAATAATCGGTAGGGAAGGAAGAAATATCCGCACTTTGGAAACCCTTA
>JAFVDR010000036.1 GCA_017476165.1 Treponema sp.
ATACCGCAGGCTCAACAGCATGGGGCTTCGTCTTGTCCGTGACGGCGGATATCTGGTGACCTGCTCCTGCTCCCACTTCATGGAGGAGTCCATGTTCGCCGACGCCATCGCCCAGGCGGCAAGGGACGCCCATAAGAGGCTCCGGCAGGTGGAATTCCGCCAGCAGGCGCCGGATCATCCGATCCTCTGGGCCAACGACGCCTCCTATTACCTGAAATTCTACGTATTCCAGGCTGTCGATGAGGCCTGACGCGTAAATCCGAGCTGCAGGCCCCAACTGCATGCTTTTTGTGGTACATTATCTATAGTATGCTCACAGAAAAGCCGGATATTTGCCGTAAACTGTAAAAACAGCATTTCATCGGCACCCTGTCATCAATTCTTTTTGCCGATATTGCTTACAGCTTCAATGACATTCTTCGTGTCGCTTCTCAAGTGTGCGGCGGCTTCTTCTACTTCGCGCGTACCGTCCTTCATCTGAGCAAGGCTTTCAAGCAGCTGTGCATTGCCATCGCTCTGCTCCTGCATGGCACTCTTTACTTCGAGTTCCTGCGTCTTGACATGCTCCGTAAGGGAAACGACAGTGTCAAATTCACGGCTTACTTCGCCCGTCTTGTCGTAGGCTCCGTCAACCATGCTCTTTATCTTTTTAAGGACATCGCCAATCTTCTTTGCCTCGCCACCAGAATCTTCTGCAAGCTTGCGGATTTCGTTTGCAACAACGGAAAATCCCTGTCCAAACTCACCGGCATGGGCAGCTTCAATGGCAGCATTCATGGCAAGCATGTTCGTTTGACTTGCAATTTTCTGTATTGAACCGCTCATTTCCATAAGGGCAGAAGATTCCTTTTCTATGGCGCCCACCAGACTGTCAACTTCAGTAAGCCGAGTGCGTCCGCTCTGCGTTGCAGCTTCAAGCTCGTTTACAATCTTAAAGTTGGAATCGACAATGGAATTTATAGAAGAAATGTTGCTGACCATTTCCTCTATTGCCGAAGAAGACGTTGCAACATTCTGAGACATCTTGTTGGTAACATCAGACAGGCTTTCTACATTCCTGCGCGTTCCTTCCAAAAGGCCAACGCTTTCTTTTGTAATGCTGTTGACCGTCTCGTAAATCTTCTGTTCATGCTCCTTGTTGGCAATATGAAGCACGTAATGGTGACAGTTTTCCCTTCGGTTCAATCCGTTGAAAATGGCGACTGCCATCTGCTCGCACGTATTGTAGCCGCAGGCACCGCAGTCATACAGGTCACGCTTTTCGTGCTTTCCCATGCTGTCAAAAATATCTTTCAGCTGCTCCTTGGAAGGATTCTTTATAAGGTTCTTCCAGATAGAACTTCTGTCGCAATATGCTCGGGTATATATGCCTTTTTTCCAGTAGTCCGAAAGCGTCTTGTCAAGTTTTTTTACACCCCCCCCCAATTTTTAATGCTTTTCCATCGCCTGCCGTATTCCACTGTTCGCGCCGGGCACGGGCACGTTTTTCAACAAATTCTTCCAGTTCGTCAATTGACAGATACTGATTCGTTGTTCCGGCACCCCTGTTGCACCCCTTGTCGCAGTTCAGGCAGTCAATGAGCTTGTAGTATGGTCGGATGCCAGAAGCAAGGGACTTGTCAAGACCGGCAAGGTATTCAAAAACAGCAGGATGTCCTTCTATTTTTCGCGTCTTCGTAGAAATTCCCGGCACAAAACGTTCTGCCGTCCGCATGAGTCCACCGGGCGTTGAATACAGGACAGCCCGCTCAGCAGGAGGATTGTCATACTCTACACGCGGATATTTAGAAAGCGATATGCCGTTTTCCTTAAAATAAATGTCCAGATTCCGCATGGTCACGTTATAGTCGCCGCGACCGTTTTCGTCAAACTCGCGCCGTTTGGCAAAGCAAGGCGATATTGCTGCTATCTTGCATTTTGCATATTGAGGATAAAAGTGCCTGATGCATTCAACCGTATGAGCCATAGGACTGTCACCCTTGGCCAGATATTTCAAAAGGTTCGGACGGTATATTTCTATGAACGAAACAAGGGCAGGACACGGCTGGGAAATCATCAATGAAGGATTTTCATCTTTCATCTGCTCTACATAACTTTTTGTAGTAAGCTCGGCACCAAAAGAAACGTCAAACACGGCCTTGACGCCAATAGACTTTAAGAATCCATTCAATTCGAGGTCTTTGCCCTGAAAGTTGACGGCAACGGCAGGAGCAACGATGGCAACGATAGGTGTGCCTGCCTTTAAATCCTTAAAGAACGCCTGCGTATCATCAATGCCGATGCGGGCTTCATGAGCACAGGCCTCAATGCAAGCTCCGCACCCTATGCACAAATCATGATTGACAGACACGTGGTCGCCAGAGCCGTCATTACACATCTTTACTGGGCAGACCGAAATGCATCGATGACAATTACAACATTTTTCAGGATTTACATCAATGACAGGGCGCAGATGTTCTGATGATTTAAATTCATTCATAGTCTTCTTCTTTTTCAGTAAAATTTAGCTTCATGAATTCAGTTTGAAACCTTGCTCTATAAAAACAAAACAGCAGGCTGTCGAGAACTCATAACAAGCCTGCTGTCTATTGATTATTATACAACATATTTTTATTTTTGCAAGACTATCAAACAAATTATTTTAAATTAATGTTTAAAAACCTGAAAAAACTGTTTTGGCTCAATCGAAGCAGCAGTTTTTCCGCCAGAAAAAATTTTTTTTCTGGCAGATAAATTTTTTTTTCTGGCAGATAAATTTTTTTTTCTGGCGGAAAAAAATTTTTTGCTGGCGGAAAAATGGAAAGATAGGAACAGGTCTTTTTTGCCTAGTTGACATTTTTTACGTTTTGTGATTTTCTGCTGCTTTCGTTACAAAAAATATGTTTTCATCATGCCTTTCCCCTTTACCTCAATTTCCGAATTTTCACTGTAGGGGAAAATGCTTGCCGTCTGCATTCTGGTTGATTCCGTCACATGAATTCTCATAGGACTGCCCGTGCTTTCCATGCGGCTTGCCACATTCACCGTATCACCCCAAATGTCATAAATGAACTTCGTCTTTCCAATGACGCCGGCAACAAGCGGTCCCGAATTTATGCCGAGCCTGATCTGAACTTTTACCGGAGACGTTTCGTTGAATGCCCAAACATCATCCAACAGTCCGCCTGCAAAGCAAACCATTTTTTCTGCCCCGTCATTGTCTGGCGATTCCGTCAAGCCGGTTGCGGCCATGTATGCATCGCCAATCGTCTTGGTTTTTTCGATTCCTTCGCGCTGTGCCCGTTCATCGAACATCGAAAATATTTTGTTCAGCATGACAACGACTTCTTCCGCACTCATAGCACCACTTATCTTGGTAAAGCCCACGATGTCCGTAAAAAGGACGGTAACGTTGGGATATTTTTTTGCTATCGTGCAGTTGGGTCGAGCCGTCAGTTCTGCAGCAATTTCCTTTGGGAGGATGTTCAGCAAAAGACGTTCTGAACGGTTCTTTTCAACTTCAAGTTCTCTGGTACGATTGCGGACAGTGTCCTCGAGTTTCCTGTTTTCTTCTTCAACACGAAGCAGCTTTCCTTCCAAAAACATGATTGTGGTGGAAATCAAGAATATGATGGAAATCAAAACAAGAAAAAAATCAAAAAGCAAATTTGAAAGAGGCTTCAGGACGCTTGAATAGGTAAAGACTATTTTCTGTTTTAAAGGCTCATATTCATACGGAGTGTACATGATGCAGCCGAATCCCAGTGACTTTAGAGGAGTCACCTTGTAAAATTCAACGCCATGAAGGTTTTCCTTGTCACCGTCAACAGGTTTCTTTACGTTCAAGGAGCCGTCTGAAATCGAGAACGTTCCGTTCCATGGTCCAGGATCTACCGAGCAGCCGTCAGGAACAGGAATGGAAAATTTCCAGTCGGTGATGATGGTACTTTTCATGTTGTTATAGATATAGCCGTCATACTGTGCTCCAAGCCATCCGTGTTTGCCGCCATCAATCCAGCGTTTATCGACATTCTGAACGAACGTTATGCACACTGGTTTTGTAGCATCGTTTTCTGAATAGGGGGTTTCGATTGCCAGTGTTCGTTCAGGAAGGCTGACACCTGTTATCGACACAATGACAAGGACTATAAGAATTCCTGCAAGACTTGCAGAAAGCGTCTGCCAAAAGTGATTCACAACGGATCTTTTCTGACTCTCACCATCGGGCAGCTGCATTTCTTTGTAGCTTTGGTCAGACTCGATTTCTTCCATTTTCCCCGAATAGAATTTGAGTTCCATGAGCTTTATGGACGAAAAGAAAAGGTGCAGTGCACCCAATCCCAGGGATATGTTTATCCAGGAAAAGCCATAGACAAACAGAATCAGGATTATGCTCATAAAAATGAGCAGAAAATACATGGAAAGGGAAACGAAGATGCTCCTCTCAATTTTCTTTCTGTTTTGAAGGAACATGGTAAGAGTGATGAGTCCCGGCAAAAGTCCCAAAACGACACTCAGCGGATACAAGACGTTTCTGTGGTACAGATTTTTTTCATCAAAAAAATAGAAGAGATTCGTAAACTGGCTGATTATGGTAAGGGCAATTCCAAAAAGACAGAGGAAAAACACAATGAAAAGCTGAATCGGAATGCCTTTTTTTACAGAATCACGAGGTCTCAGGAGGATGGCAAAATCAAGCTGGGAGTGCTTTATGAACTCCGTAACATAAAAGCAGTAGAAAAAAGCTACCGAAAAATTGCAGACAAACACCAGGAAATTGCTGATGCGCACCATGTAAAAGCCCATTGCAGTGGTGTTTCCACGAAAAAAATAGGCAAATGCATCGAAAAGAAGCAGGCATGCCGTAAAAAATTCGATGAAAATGAGCGTTCTTCGACCGTTTTGCCGTATTTTATATCCTGAACACAGGAAAATGCCCAGCTGAAAGCAAAAAAGCGACAGAAAAAAGAGTGATGAAATGCTGAGAATTCTTGTAACATCGCTCATGCTGCGAACCCCTTTCGAAAGAATATCGGCCCATGCAGGTATGGCGCGTAGCCTAGAGCTTTCACTATATCACAGTTAAAAAAAAATTCAACTGTTTTACAATTAAATTGTTTTACAATTAAATTGCCCGTGAACAGGCAGAAATGGATGTGCGGCACACACAGCTGGTTTGTGCCGCACATCAATGCAGAAGGGCTTCAATGCCCACAAGCTATTTTTTGTTTCTATTGCGGATAAAGTCAAGGAATACGGCGAGCAGGATGACAACGCCCTTGACAACATACTGCCAGAATGAATTGACATTCAAGAGGTTCAGACCGTTGTTCAAAAAGCCTATTATCAAAGCTCCAATGATTGTTCCGCCAATTTTGCCAGAGCCACCGGACATTGATGTGCCGCCAACAACGACAGCTGCAATGGCATCCATTTCAGCACCATTACCGGCAGTCGGCTGACCGGAATACATGCGTGAAGCAAGAACAACACCTGCAAGTCCTGCCATCAGTCCTGAGAATGAATAAATCCAGAACTTGACCTTTTCAACAGATATGCCGGAAAACTTTGCAGCCTGCACGTTTCCACCGACAGCGTAGATATGGCGTCCGAGCCGCGTATGGTTGATAAGAATGGATGTTGCAATGAGGACAATGACCAGTATGATGACCGGCGTAGGAACAGGTCCGATGTATCCGGCACCAATAAACTGCCATTCCTTTGTAACAACGCGGACAGGAGAACCGCCTGTATATACATAGGCAAAACCTCTTGCAACATTCATGGTGGCAAGCGTTACAATGAACGGAGGAATCGTTGTCTTGCAGATGATGATTCCATTTATCATTCCGAAAAAGACTCCGATGATAACACCGACAAGCAGGGCAACAGGAATAGCCATGCCGTGTCGTGCAACACAGGCAGCAGCCACACAGCCAGACAGGGCAATGATTGAACCAACGGACAGGTCGATGCCTCCCAATATGATTATCATGGTCATGCCACAAGCAAGGTACAGGTTTGTGGAAAGCTGGCGCAGAACATTGAACATGTTCTGCCGAGTAAGGAATGCTTCTGACGTTGCCGGATTTATGGCAAGAAAAAGATACAGCACGGCAAATGCCAGGATAATTCCCAGATTTTCCTTAAAATAGGTGGTTACACCTTTGACAAGTCTTTCTTTTTTTATTGCATTAGTCATAATTTAGTCTCCTTAAAATGCGGGCTACTCTGCAGTTGCAAGAGCCATTATCCGTTCCTGAGATGCCTCTTCATGATTAAGGCATCCCTTTACTGTTCCGCCAGCCATTACGTATACCCTGTCGCTCATGTTTATGATTTCAGGAAGTTCCGAAGAAATCATGATGATGGAAATTCCCTGCTTTACAAGGGAATTCATAATGGCATATATTTCCGCCTTGGCACCGACATCAATTCCGCGCGTCGGTTCGTCCAGAATAAGAATCGATGGCTTCGTAGCAAGCCAACGGCTTATCATGACTTTCTGCTGGTTTCCACCGGAAAGGTAGTTTACAGGCTGGTCAATGGATGCCGTCTTGGTATGCATCATAGTGTTGTATTCAGTTGCAATGCCCTCTTCCTTTTTCTTGTCGAGGAACATGCCCTTTATGAACTGGGACAGCACTTCTATCGTTGAGTTGTATTTTACGCTCTGCACATGGTAAAGCCCTTCGAGCTTGCGGTCTTCGGGAACGAGGGCAAGCCCGTGTTCCATGGCCTGCACGGCAGAATGAAAATGCACGTTCTTTCCATTTATTTCTATATTACCGGTATATTTTTTGCTCAACCCAAAGATTGCCTGCATGGTCTCGCTGCGTCCTGCACCAACCAATCCTGCAAATCCAAGGATTTCTCCCTTGCGAAGTTCAAACGAGGCATCCTTTACCATGTTGCCGTCATTCAGGTGTTCCACGCGCATGACAACATCGCCGCCTGCGGAAAAGTTCCTGACATAATACTGCTGCAGGCTGCGGCCGACCATCTTTGAAATCAAATTGTCTTTCGTTATGTCTTTTATTATTTCAGTGCATATATACTGACCGTCTCGCATAA
This sequence comes from Treponema sp., assembly GCA_017476165.1. GTDB lineage: Bacteria > Spirochaetota > Spirochaetia > Treponematales > Treponemataceae > Treponema_D. The sequence goes on from JAFVDR010000036.1 coordinate 7,054, forward strand.
CGGTTACACGGTCGCAGACTTCCCACAGTTCGCTCATCTTATGGGAAATGTATATGATGCCTACCTTTTTTTCTGTAAGGGAGCGCATTATTTTGAACAGGAATGCAACTTCTTTGTCCGAAATGGACGATGTCGGTTCGTCCATGACAAGAATGCGGGAATTGAGGGATATGGCCTTGATGATTTCAACCATCTGCTGCTGTGCAATGGTCAGGTTGACCATGAGTGTTTCCGGAGTAAAATTCATTCCGTACGACTCCAGCAATTCCGCTGTATCTCGGTTCATTTTTGCCTTGTCTACAAAAACGCCGTTCATTGGTTCTCTGCCTAAAAAGATATTTTCTGCCACTGTCATATACGGAACCATCACGAGTTCCTGATGGATAACGGCAATTCCATTCTTGTGGGCATCAAAAACGCCGTTTATTTCAGTCTTTTGACCATCTATGAATATTTCACCCTTGTCGGCTTTGTATATGCCGCCAAGAATCTTTATAAGTGTAGATTTTCCGGCACCGTTTTCCCCCAGCAAGGCATGCACCTCTCCTGCACGTAACTCAAAGTTAACATCTTTCAGTGCATACACACCGGGGAACGTCTTATCGATGCCTTTCATACGCAATAAAACATTCTCACTCATCTGCTTTTTCCTTGGATAAAAATCAGAATGTGGAATAAGGAACGGCACGGACAGAAACTCCTGAATCACCGTCTTTCCTTATTCCCACACAACTCATAGCAAAGCGTACTGCAATGCGGCCACAGTACCGCAACAGTTGTACTGAAACACCCGCATTGCGGCTTGAAAGCGTTGGAGGCCGCTTTCAAACAACACTCTCCGATCCTTTTATTGACAATTACTGCCAGCCGTCAGTGCCGTACTCGCCAACATTTTCTTTTGAGATGAAGAATGTTGGAACAGGATACCGAGAATCGACCTTTTCACCAGCCTTAATTTTATACATAAGTTCAACAGATTTCTTTGCAATGTTGATAGGAGACTGAGCACCAGTTCCTTCAATCAATGAACTTGCACTTGCAAGTTCCCTCTTGATGTCTGGAGAACCGTCAACACCATAAATTCTTGTGTTCTTGATGCCTGCAGCATTCGCTGCAGCGAGTGCGCCCAAAGCTGTCGGATCATTTCCACCGAAGATGGCTACTACATTTGGATGAGCCTGAAGAAGGTCTTCGGCAATGCCCATTGAAACCTGAAGGTTTCCCTTTGCATCCTGCTGAGCAACAACGTTGAATCCGTGTCCCTTTATGGCATCAAGGAAGCCATTCGTTCGGTCAACAACAGAGTTCATGGTAGGTGAATCGAGAACGATGATGTCGCCACCGTTAGGGCATTTCTTTACAAGGTCTTCGCCGCATACTTTTCCTGCGTTATAGTTGTCAGAACCTGTATAGGTAGTGACATACTTGTCCATATCTGCAACTTCTGTATCAAAATTGACAATAGGAATGCCTGCACTCTTAAGCTGGTCAAGTGCAGGAATGATGCCTTCTGCTTCGGCAGGATTAAGGAAGAAGCCGTCTACATTCTGAGCAATAACGTCTTCTACCTGCTGAATCTGACGCGTTACATTGTTTGCAGGGTCTACAGATATGAGCTTGTCGCCGCGAGCTTCAACTTCTTCCCTGATTGTCTTTTCAATAAGAACAAAGAATGGGTTTGACTGATCCATGCATGTAAAGCCAAATTTGTAATGCTTTTCTCCGCTTGAAGTTCCAGAACTGGCGTTGCTTTTCTTGCCGCCACCATTACAAGAGACCATACACAATGCAGACACTGCTACTGCTGCGATGGCAGCAGCCTTAATGATTTTTTTCATACTGATTCCTCCGTTTTCGTTTATACAGGATTGCATCCTGTTCATCAGTTTTTGTTAGAATCAGTATATAGCCCGAAAAACCACCTCACAAGTGAAGTTTGTCATCAGTTTTACATGACAAATGTCATCTTGCCAGCATGTCCTGCACATTCTGCTGGAGCAGGCGCAGTGCAGTATCGGTGTTCTGGTGTTCCTCAATGATGCGCAGGATCTCGCTGTCCGCAGAAGCCATTGCCTGTGCATACATCGGAAACTTTGGTACAGCAACACCCCGATTCAAGATTTCGGCACTGATTTTTTGAATGTATTCCCTGCTGTTCTTTTCGTACGGGTCTCGTTCATTCAGATATGATTGTGATGCACAGGCAATGCGCAGCGGAGAAATCCCCTGCTTCATGTCGCACACATCTGCCTGCACGGACAAATCGTGCACCAGTGTCTTCAAGAGGTCATACGAAAGGCGAAGGTTCCGGGTTTTTGAATTGATGCCAAGCATGAGGGTTTTGACTTCTGACACGTTTCCACCAGAGATTCCCGCCGGCATGGGCAGGCATCCCCACTCATAGGAAAAATCCTTGTATACCTTATAGGGATACGAAACATACGTGCAAAACTGGGCATAGGACATAGGCATAAAGGCAACTTTACCTCCATCAAAATCGGCTGCGGTAAACCGTCGGTTGCCGGAATGTTCCTTAAGGCGCTGCATAAAGCGCACGGCTTCTATTGTACGAGGATCCGAGAAAAATGATTTCGTTCCGGACTCATCAAAGAGTTGAACGCCATTGGAATAGACAGCATCCTGCCACGTATATCCGTACATGCCCATTTTTGTTGACAAGTCATAGAAATCGTTCCATGTCCAGTCCATTGCTGGCATTTCAAGCCCCTGTTCCTTTAAAAGCGTTGTATTCACCGCCATGAGCATATAGTTTGTCTGATACGGGAGCGCATACTGCTTGCCTTGAAATTCCCCAGCATTCCACGATGGAGAAAAATATTCCCAGTGTTTTACAACGCCATCCATTTCTATGACGGGCGTAAGATTCATGAGGATTCCATTCTTTACGAGCATGACAAAGCGGTTTTCGGGAATAAGAAAGACATCGGGCGTTTTGCCAGATAAAATCTGTTCAGAAAGCCATTCATCATAGTCTGACTTGCGAATGCCAGAATAGTAATGGACTTTTACCCCGGGATGTGCGGCTTCAAATATGGATATGGCTTTATCTACCGTGTGATAGCTGTTTCCGTTGGCAACATTCCAATTGCTTCCTGCAAACATGCCAAGCTCTATTACAACAGTGTCTTTCCGGGCATTCACAAATAACAAAGCGGAACATGCAAAAACAAGCAAGGCAAATACAGGCAGGCATATCCTGCCCATTCTTTTCCGTACATTTTTCATCATATCAAACGCTCAGCGACATCTGCACAGCCCAAATTGCCAATTGCGTTCGATCGCGCAGCTCAAGCTTGTCCAAAATGGTGCTTATGTAGTTTCGGACGGTACCTTCCGACAGAAACAGGGAGCCTGCTATTTCTTTATTGGAAAGACCTTTAGATACAGCCCGCACTATCTTCCATTCCGTATCTGTAAGGTTTTCCACTTCTCTGGAAGGTTCAATCAGTGCGTTTCCTTCATTTGCCATTTTATAGAACAGCTGAATGACTTTGCTGGCTATGTCAGGGTTAATCATTGCCTGTCCGCTATACACGGTCTTTATGGCAGCACTCAGCTGATCCAGTGCGATGCCTTTGAGCAGATAGCCGCTTGCTCCATACTTAAGGGCATTGTACACATATTCATCGTCATCAAATGTTGTCAAAATGATTATCTTTATGTCAGGATTTTTCTGCTTGACAAGATTCGTGCATTCTACTCCATCCAAAATGGGCATGCGAATGTCCATTAAAATAATGTCCGGCGGATTTTCCGCTACAGACGCAAGGACATCCTGTCCATTGCCGACAATGCCTGTAACGACAAACTCTCCTTCATTTTCAAGATACAGCTTTAGGCTTTCGCGTATCAGCTGCTGATCATCAGCAATAAGAACTTTTATCATTACTCTTCCCTCATCTTGCGATTCCGGACAGGCATCACGACCCTTACCGTAAACCCGTCCTGAGAATAAAAATCAATCGTACCTCCGAGCATGGAAACACGTTCCCTCATGTGTGTCGTACCGAATCCACTTTCAAATGCATTACAGCCAATTCCGTTGTCAGAAATAATCATGAGCAGGCCTTTTTCATGTGCAGAAATCTGAATGTCAATTTCAGTAGCATGACCATGCCGTATTGCGTTTATGACGCTTTCCTGAACAACCCTAAATATTGCATTTCCTTCATCTTCATCCATTTCAGCCAATTGCAGCGAGCACCTATACCGTATGACAATGCCTGCTGCAAGGCGTGTTTTTTCGAGCATGTCAGAAATCTGTGTTCCCAACGGAGACGTATCTCCAGCATCCTGCAGGGCGCGGACGGAGCGTCGAATGTCGGCGATGCCCTGTTTTGCAACACCGGAAATGACTTTGAGCTGATTTTTTGCAGCTGAAGGATTTGCATCCATGATGGCAAGACAGGTGTCAACTCCTACGGAAATGCCTGTAAGGGAATGCCCTACAGTATCGTGAATTTCCATGGCAAGCCTGTTCCGCTCACGAGTTTCGCCCATCCGTTCCTTTATGTCCGCATATTCCCTCAGTTCGTTGTTTGCATTCCTCAGCTTTGCATACAGGCTGCGTATTTCATCTATCGTACTTTTCTGCCTTCTGATGACTTCGATGCAAAATGTAACAAAGCACAAGAAGTTCAAGTCTCGCATGATGTAGTACACAAAAAACAGGCGCTGCTGCATGTTCCGCTCATAAAACAAGAAATAGTTGCGCACGGAAAACAACGGAACAAAAACGCTTATCAGGTCATAGTTGCACAGCATGTACAGCAAAGACCCCAGTGACATGACGAGGAACTTCTTGTTACTCTTTATGTGATAGATGATATTGGCCAGTGTCCACAAAATGAAGCCATTGGTATTAAAGTTCGTAACGAATACGATGATGACATTAAGGACGGCATCTATATACAGGGTAACGGTTGTAATGATGCGTACATGTTTTGCGGCCAATTGCCTCATGACAAACGTCAGGAACATTGCAATGCAAAGCAGCACGGTGCATACAAAAAGAGACTTCGGACTGCGGGGAACAATTTTTACCGAATACAATAATTCTGCACTTCGCCCAGTAATGCAGGCAAGCTGGGAGGCCGCAAAAATAACAGCAGACATGAACAGGCAAAAGGTCATGTTCAAGCCAAGCATGACGTATCGAAGTTCCAGAAGATTTATCTTGTGCTTCATACAGACATATCTCCTGTTACTGCCAGCTCATGACTGTCAGGGAATCTACGGTATCCTTGGAAATCAGCTTTACGGGAACAATAATATTTTCCTTTACAGCTTCGCCGGCGAGATACCGATACGCAGCTGACACAGCTTCATAGGCAATCTCAGAAGGAAACTGGGCAGATGTAGCTTCCATCAGGCCTTGACTCACCATCATTTTTCCAGAAGGAGAGCCGTCTATGCCGTACACCAATTGCCCTGCCAGCACATTATTATTCTGCATGGCGGCCAAAGCCCCCAATGCAGTCGGATCATTGCCAGCAAACACGACATCAAAGTCAAGGTGCATGTCCAAAAACTTCTGCATTTCAACCATTGTTTCATGCAGAAGTGTTGTACCGGATGCCGTGTATATGATGTCATACGGAAAGCCAGATTCATCGAGCGTGTCCGTAAACCCTTTGAACCGGGCACAAGTGGAACTGATTTTATTGTCGTACAACACAACAATGCGCGCGTTTTTCAGCTTGGCAACGACATCCTGCGCAATAAGGGCTCCTGCTTCATAATTGTTCGACACGACGGTAGCAACAGGATCTGTCTGTCCATAAATTTCAGTATCCACGGCAATGAACGGGACACCTCTTTTCCGGCATTCCTTCAGTGCAGGTTCAACGTTCCGCCCATCAACAGGATTTACGAAAATAAAATCAACGCCCATGTCAAGCATGTCCAAAATCTGTTCATTTTGCTTTTGTTGACTGCTTGCAGGGTCTCTTGTGACAAGCCGGTCTCCGTTCACTTCTACAAAATTTTCTATAAATGCATTCAAAACTTCAAAATACTGATTATCCATGGTCATGTAGGTAGAACCAAACAGAATCGGTCTCCTTTCCAATGTAAAGACAGTTTTCAACCAGATGACAAGGACACTCATTAAACAGGCAACAGAAGCAACAAGCAAAAAAGCAGAGTACAGTGCCTTCCTTTTCCTGCGATTAATCATATTTCAGTTATAGCATGGGCAGTAAAAAAAAGCAACAAAATACAGGAAACATTAAGCAGCATTTGGCACGGATTGATGTACACAATGCTCAATATACTTAAACAGCCCTTCTATGGAAAGGTTCAGCACTATGTACAAAATTGCTATGACAGAATACGCTTCCACATAGGCAAGATTGCGTGCGGCACTGTTTTTGGCAACGGCAGTTATCTCCATCACACCAAACGTAAATGCAAGGGAACTCATCTTTACAAGTCCTGTTACATATGTGCACAACACCGGCAAACAGTGTACGGTCACTTGAGGAATGACAATGCGTTTGTACGCCTGAAGCTTTGTAAGACCAATTGACAAAGCAGCTTCCATTTGCCCCTTGTCTATGGCAAGCAGCCCAGAACGAAACATTTCCGAAATGATAGCTGTAAAATAGAAGATAAGCAAAACATGTGCATACCACGTTCCCTTTATGACGTTTACGTTGAACGTTCCTTTGTGTTCAAAAATGATTTTCTGAATGACTGTCGGCACTGCAATATAAAACAAATAGGTCTGTACCATAAACGGGGTTCCCCTAATGAAGCTTACATATAAAGAAAGCACTCTGGACAACAGTCTTTTTTCATTTTGTCTGACATCCTGTCTGACTGCTGCAATCAGAAAGCCGAATAGCAATGAAAAAAACAGAACGATTGCGACAATTTCAATTGTAACTGGGAGAGCCTTAAGGCAAGCAAGTATCGTGTTGCCAGTAAAGGCAAAGTCAAATTTCATGGAACACCTCCTTATGTCTTAAGAGCTTTTTTTACAGAAACCATTTTTTCAAGCCGTCCTGCAACAGTTTCAATGAACCAAGATGTTCCCCAGTATATAAGTGTAAGAGCAAGGTATATCTCGAGAATGTAACGGCTGAATGTTGTATTGTTCAGGGAATTTGCCTTTCCAAAAACATCTACCAGACCAATCGTAAAGGCAAGGCTTCCATCTTTTAAAAGACTTATCAACATCGTCACAAGATTGGGCAATGCATAAGACAGTGCCTGAGGAAACATAATGCGGTGCAACGCTTGAACAGAAGAAAGCCCTATGCTAACGGCAGCTTCATACTGCCCCTTCGGCACAGAACTGTACGCACTTCTGAACACTTCAGATATAGAAGCAGTACTTAAAAGCGTAAGTGTTACGCACACGTAAAAAAGCCTTTGCTGCGAATCGGTATGCAATATCAAAGGAAGCCCGTAATACACCAAAAACAGCAGGACAACGGGTGGTATGGAGCGAAATGCTGCAGTATACATCACTCCAAACAGTCTCAATGTCCTTATTCTATACAGTTTCATAAAAGCGAGGATTCCACCAAAAAGGATTCCCAGAAAAAAAGATGCAGCGACATAGATAGCTGTCACTTTTAAGTAAGGGAGGAGTTTTATCATGTACTTTATGAAGTTTGCAACGTTAAAATGCATGTACAGACATCCTACCCATTGTTCTGGGCACTTTTTTCCTTTCTGAATGTATTTGCATATATCTTTTCCAAAAGATACAGACCTCCAGAATATCCAGCATAAGAACCGTTTGTAATGACTTCCGTTATGACAGGAACACTCAATGATGCAAAGAAATTTCCTGTCTGTTTTGCGACAAGCCCTTCCCAATAGGAACCAAGCAGAAGAGCCTTTTTTGAATCAGCAATAGATGATTTCATGGCATCAGTCACCAGCTTTCCGTCAGCTTCAAAATGCAAGGACTCTTTATCAGCAGGAACAATTTTTCCATATTCCTCTTTTACGGTATCCTTAAACGATGGTGGCATATCATCTGTCAGATACACACCTTTTGAAACATACCCCATTTCATTTACAAGAAAGTCCGTAACTCCAAAGGCATACAAGGCATCACCTGCTGCATACAATTCATACGGAAGTGCACCTTTGTATTCTGCAACAAAGTCCGCAAAAGAAACAAGGTAATCATAAAAACGCTGCTCTTCTCTTCGTATGACATCTGCCGTATGGGAAGGATCAAGAGAAAGAGTCTGGCTTACAAAGCGAAGAAAGCGAGATGTTGCCCGAGCTCCCACTGGGAGATATGGAAACTGAAGATATGGCGTACCATATTTCTGCTTAAGATGCTCTACAGTCTTTTTTCCGCACCATGCCCCCAGCAAAATGTTCAATTCTGCATGAGGAATCAGCTTCCATTCATCAATGCCTTTGCTTGTATAGCCGAACAGGACATTTACCTTGAGTCCAAGCTTTTCCAAAAGCCCCTTCATGCATTCAAGGTCTCCGCGCCAGAATGCATTTTGATAGGGAACAGATGCAAAAAGGTTTACGAGACCCTTGAAGATCCTCGGTTTTTCCCCCTTCACAAACTTGTCAACATACTGGTCAATTATGCCATTTACAACAAGTTCATGGCCAAAATAAGAATTTCCCCTGAAGCCAGCAGCATCGATGCCAACGACTGGCTTGCACTGCTCCGCAAACGCAT
>JAFVDR010000037.1 GCA_017476165.1 Treponema sp.
AAGACTTTATCTTAGTCAAAGGGCCGAGTGGTGTAATATGCTCTATTTTGCATTCCTTTTACTTTGCAAAACACAAAATAGATACGGACTAATGAGCGTAAAGGTTGATCGCAATTGAAGAATGATGACGAGTTATTTTTTGCACAAATAGTTGTTAATGGGAACTGCGCTATTTGCGGAAAAGAATTGCCTGGTAGCAACATTTTCATCTGTGCTGATTGCCAAAGAAACATAGAAAAAACAATCGGTGGTGAATCATGCAAATGGGATGCGGCGTTTACACAGAAGGAAATGAGAGAAGAAACAGAATTCACTGAAATTTGACAGATTTAGAATGGTGAATCATAATGTGCAATAAAAGTATCAAAAAAATCGTATATAATGATAAATACGATGTTTTGGATGTATATTTCGATGATAAGTGTTTTGCGTATGGTGAAGAGTACGGGAACGTCATAATAATGAAAAGCATGGAAGACGATAGCATAGTAGGGATTATGATTTTATCTCCTAACAGAAGAGAAGGCGATGTGAAGGAGTGCCTCAACATTGTAAGACAAGAAGCAGGTTTAGATTTCGATCTTAACTCAATAAAAAGCAATTTAAAATCGAGTTAAAATTTTCTGGGCTGTAAAACCGTCGATGGAGGCATCCCAAACTCAGAAAGGAATCAGTATGGACAGTTCATTTTCAATTTTTATCGCTGTTGCTTTAGTCAATTTTGTAGTTGGCTGCACTGGCTATCTGCTTGATCAAACTCTGGAACGTATTTGTTACAAACTAGACAGGATGAATGCAGAACTGAGTCAGTTGGAAGAACGAGTAATGATGCTTGCGAATGAACAACATTCTGATTCATAATCAATTTCCATTTTTCGCAAAATCTTCAAAAGGAGCGTACGATGAAACTGAAGGTTGCAAAAACTTGTGGAGAATGCCCTAGCTTTAGACAATTTTTTGCTGGTCGGTATATTTGCAATATGGAAAGCTTAATTCCGGAGAATGCTTATATTGATATTTCATCATTCGAAGTAAAAACCGACAGTAAACCTGAATGGTGCAGAATGGATAAACTGAATAAACAGCTTTCTGACATTGACGAAAATAATGAGATAGCAATAAAAGGGATGGCAGCATTATTTGGAGCAAATGATATTTTTGAAGAGGATGACGCCAAGGAACTCGTAAAAATTGTTCGGTGCAAAGACTGCAAGTATTCAGAACCATGGCCTTGTCAGCGAACAAACAAGGAAGATAGTGTTCTATGTACCAGGTGTGATTCCATGAAGTATAAAAATTGGTTTTGCGCTGATGGAAGAAAGCTGTAAGGTTGTACATATTCGAAAAAAAGATACTCTCTGCTAATGTGAGGTAAAATAATGACTTGTCATGAAGCCATTGAAATTCTGGAAAAATTAAAGTTTGATATCGAATGTTGCTGTTGTGAAGACTGCCAAATCTCAAAAACTGATATAGAAAACATGTCAAATGTCATCTGCTATCTTAGAGGCTGTGCAGAAGGTGTTTGTGTTGACATGAAACTTCCGAATTCTTGCCTTGTATGCCCACTTTCAGAAACAGAAGAAATTCCTGTTGAAGATCTTGGTTTCGATATTTACAGGAAGTATTTTCTATGTAAACTCAC
>JAFVDR010000038.1 GCA_017476165.1 Treponema sp.
AAAAGATTGGACTGGAATTGCACCTAATGGAGATGTAATAATAAACGATGGATATGGTAATGCGGTTAATTGCGGACCTTATACAGATTATTTATAGGTGAAAAATGAATTATTCAATTTCTGTGGCATTGCAAATTTGGCATCCCCTATTGACATGTAATTATTTACAGACTTTGTTTTATAAATCTCCAGATGCAAAACATTCTGTAGGGGATAATATTATTCGTAAAGATGGAAAACAACTTTCTACAAAATATGTTGATTCTTATATATGCTATAATATTATACCTCTACAAGATTTTGAAGAACTTTATGACCCGATAAAAGAAGCAAATAATATTGTATTAAATATATTAAAGGATCAGAAATCTTTTTTAGAATTAAAAAAAACAGGAGGTCGAATCATTTATTATTGTGCAATATATACAAAAGAGCATATAGTATTTTCTATACCATCAGAGATTTCAAAGGAAGTCGCTAATTTAGGAATTGATATAGGAATAGAAGTTTTTCAAAACTATACAGATTGAAACTCCTCCTCTGTGTCAGTATAATTGTCTCTTTTTTTATCAATCACTTTTTTATGGGATTGATAAAAAAGAGACACAAGTCTGTGTGTACAAGAACCTACCATATAAAAACATTGCCTGCTATCAATACAGACGGTATCTCTGTCAAAAAAATTAAGTTAGAAGCTGTTATTTCTGTTCCAGTTTAGCTGTGCCTTATGAATTCTAAAATTCATTCTGTTTCTGCAGGGGAAAGGTCTAGCCTTGATATAGAATTTAGCCAACAAAAATTGACCCCCTTTACCCACACAAACTTCAGTTTTGCACGTCCAAGTCCCCTGTTCCATACTCAGACAAATGGCTATTTGTCATTGTATGGAACAGGCGGACTTGGACGCAGAAAACTGGAGTTTGTATGCCCTGCCATCCATAATAGCTGTAGCTCATTTTATTTCCGTTTATGTCGGTCTTTGTTTACTTTTATTCCTTTAAATTAAATTTATTTGTTATTACAGTAAAGAATAAGATTACATATATAATAAAATTTGTTGATAAAGATATAAGAGAATCTCGAAAAATTGAAGCTTTTTGAGGTTTTCGAGACATACTAGAACATTTTTTTATGTGTATGGTATAATGAACCCCGTAGAAATTCTATTATAAGGAAAAATACATGAAGTTTGTCAGTACGAGAAATGATGAAAATATAGTAAGTTTCAGTGATGCTTTGTTGAACTGCATGCCGGCAGACGGAGGATTGTACGTTCCCTATGAATGCGAAGACCTTCGCAATTGGATTTTGTATGCAGACGAAAAGACTTCGTTTGCAAACCTTGCTGGAACATTGACTTCTGCACTCATCAATAAAGAATTTAGTCCTATCATTTGTGAAGCCATTGCCACCAGGGCATTCTATTTTGAGCCTGTAATCCGACAGTTGGATACAAATCTTTTCATCATGGAACTGTATCACGGACCTACGGGAACATTCAAAGATTTTGGTGTGTCATATCTGTCTGCGGCTCTTGAAACCGTCTTGCAGATGAATGGCGAAAAATCCATTCTGCTTGATGCAACGACCGGCGAGCTTGGAGCTTGCATGGCACAGGCTCTGCAGGGAAAAAAGCTTGTAAAAAGTGTTCTTCTTGCTCCAAAAGGCAAATTCCGTGGCATGGATGAAAGTTGCTTCATTTGGAACGGAGGCAATGTATATCCGATTGAAGTAGATGGTACTGAACAAGACTGTCACAACCTTATACGAAAAGTGTTCAATAATCAGGAATTGGTTAAGAAGTACCATTTGACAGTAGCGAATACGGCAAACATTGGGCGTCTTTTGCCACAGGCATTCTTTTACACATTTGCATTTTCCCGCATAAAGAAGCATGTATGTGGTGATATTTTTTATGCATTGCCAGTCGGCAATTACGGAAACCTTGTGTCGGGACTGTACAGCTGGAAGCTTGCATTGCCTGTGAATGGTTTTATTGTTCCGGTATCGGGAAATCTTTGTTTTGATGCAGAAGGAAGAGTCATGGTGATGGACAGCTTTGTTCCCTTGCAGGAACGTCTTCGGGCCGACCCAGCTGATCCTTCAAACTTGGAGCGCATGGAGCACATTTTCAAGGCAAATTCACTGTTGCTTCGCAGTTTCGTGTATCCTTCCAATGTGTCGGCAAATGCTACTGTAGAAGCCTGCAAGGAACTGTTTACAAAATACCATGTGTATGCAGATCAAGAAACATGCATGGCGTATGCTGCTGCAAAACTCCGTAAGGATGTTTTTGATGACGACGGTGCTGTTGTTCTTGTTGCACGAAATGATCCGTCTGCGGATGAATCTTTCATACAGCAGTGCATTGGAGAAGTTCCAGAACGGGAAGAATCTGTCATCAAGGCGTTTAAGCCGGTTCACCCTGGTAAACCGGCCATCTCGCCCGATGACTCAGATATTCTTATTTCTGTTCTGAATTCTCTGAATTTGCTTCGGATTTTTTAGATTTTCGAGTGGTTGTCTTTTTTACGGCCGTATCACTGGACTTCTTTGTACTGGAAGCTGTCTTTTTGGTGGCAGTTTTCCGTGCAGGAGTCTTCTTGATAGGCTGGAACATGGCAATGAAATTTTCGCACTTGTAGTTTGCGTTTTCATGTGCCGTTTTAAGAGTCCTGTACAGCTTGTAAATGTTTTCCCTCATGATGCGCGGACTGTACATTGAAACTGATGCAAGAATGTACCAGAGTGTTTCTTCCATCTGTTCTTTGTTAAACCATCTTGTTCCGTTAAAGTCGTTTGCCCCTGTAAGAAGGTAAGACCTGTCTCCGTATGTCAGGTTCATTGCAACTTCGTATGTAGACTTTACATAGCTTGATACTCCAAAGTTCAGGCTGCGGATAGGCATTATCGTAAACAGTTTGAGGAATGTATCTTTTATTTTGTCTGTTCCCATTCCTGCCTTCATTATGCATTCCGTAAGTTTTCTGTTGTATCCCCATTTTATGCAGCAGTCCATGCCAACCGAAGAAACAATTGCAAATCCTGAAAGAATCTCGGCAGAGTATTCATATTTGAGTAATCCTTCGTAAATGTCATTGTCAAATGTTGCTTTTGAGGTTGACTTTGAAGTGCGGTACCGCGTTGTCGAAGAATCTGATATGACCTTTTCTGCTCCCTGTGCAGCAGCTGCAGAGGCAACAAGGAATTCTATTTGCTTGCAAAATGCTGCAAATCTTTGGCTTGGAGTAGCCTCGATGGATTTCTGCATCGTGCGGATTTCTTTTTGTGTTGTCTTTCGTTTCCGCGTCTTTTCTGCTGTTTCATCAGAAGCTACTGTATCTTTGTATTTTAATTCCTCTGCTGCAAATTCTGCTTCTGCCGTGTAATAGGCGAGTGCCTGCTCTTTGATGCTTGCAAGGTACTTGTCTATTTTAGGTAGTTCTGTTTTTTGTGCTGCAAGGACAGGAATCGGCGTAAACAGTGTATGAATAGTCATAAAGAACTCTGGTGTTGCAAATTTTTCCAAAGCGGCATACAAATCCTTGTAGCGGTATTCTTGCCATGCAACTTCAAGGTCTGGTACGCCTTTTCCGTTCAAAAGTTCATGGAGTTTTGCATATTTGCCTTCTGCGGTGTCTGTAACTTGCTGGACATCAAGATATACCTGATATTCAAAGCCGTTCAGTGAAACGTACATGCCCTGATTGATGATG
>JAFVDR010000039.1 GCA_017476165.1 Treponema sp.
ATTACAGTATTTTCAGGATGGAATGAGCGGCTGGCCATTTTGTAGGGAGCAGAAACGCGTTCAGCACTTTCAACCACGTCATTGGCAAGAAAATCTTCTGGATCAATTTTCGAAGTATCTCCCAACAAACCTACAATAGTCTTGTCAACCCCCTTGGAAATGTGAATGCCAAAGCCTTTTTCCTGAATTTCATTGAGAAATGCCTTTACGGAATCGTCTCCTGCACCTTTCTTTAAAACTAAAATCATACGTCTATCCTCCTGTATGTTATACAAAATAAAAAAGGGAGCCTTTCTTGCGGAAGGCTCCCTGTATGTTACTGATTAAATAGCAACACAGCACACGCTACTCAGCGAACACTTCCGCGACACACAGAGAACCAATAAAAACTAAAGTAAAAGTAAGCCAACATAGAGAAATTGATAATCTGCACCCAACGGGTTGTATTGCTCATAATGCATAGAATATACATCAACACATTGTTTCTGTCAAGAGAATAAAGGAATGATTTTAGGGCAAACGCATGTAAAATATTTCTTTGATAAAATTGCTGAAAATGTAAATTACGGCAAATCTTTTGTATGTGGTACGGCAGTTCCACAGTGTGTGGAATGGGCTATCCACTGTCCGTGGAATGGGCTATCCACTGCCTTAGGCAGCTCCTAAAAACTCGCTTTCGGCGATTTTACTCGCAAAAGGCAAGTTTTTAGGCATGCCGTCAAGCTCTGAAAAGACTCAGTTTCTAGAGGTTCCCGATTGCATGTAGTCGAGATAGGCTTTGTGGACAACAGCAGGCTTCCCTTCCATGCGAATTCTGCCTCCATCAATCCAAATGGAACGGTCACAGATTTCTTCTATTTGGTTCAGGGAATGAGAAACAATGATAATCGTTGTTCCCTGCTGCTTTAGACGTTTCAAATTGTCAAAACATTTTTTACTAAAGGCAACGTCGCCTACCGCAAGAATCTCGTCAATGAAAAGAATGTCTGCTTCTACGTTAATCGCAACTGAAAAAGCAAGGCGCATGTACATTCCCGAAGAATAAGTACGGACAGGATCATCTATGAATTTGTCCAATTCAGAAAATTCTATTATCTTATCTACCCGTGCATCAATTTCCTTCCGCGTCAAACCGAATATGGATGCATTTATGTAAATGTTTTCGCGACCACTCATGTCAGGATGAAATCCGGCTCCAAGCTCAATAAGGGCAGAAACCTTTCCGTTAATGGTGACAGAACCTGACGTCGGATACATGATTTTTGTCAAAAGTTTTAAGGTCGTGCTTTTGCCGCATCCGTTATGTCCAATGAGTCCGACAGCCTCGCCCCTGCGGATGTCAAAGGAAATTCCATCGAGGACACGGCGTGTTTCATATTTATTGCGTCCCCAAAACAAGATTTTTTCCTTAAGCGATGTCCCCCTGTCATGGTACACCTTGAACTCTTTGACAAGATTTCTTACCTCAACTGCATTTTCACGGTCCACGCTACAACTCCTCTGCAAAACCTTTCTGCAATTTCATAAAGCAACACTCCCCAACGACAAGAAACAGCACTCCGAATGCCACGGCACTTGCAAGTGTCGATATGTCAGGAATCTGACGGTTGTACAGGATGTTCCGGTAGCATTCAAGGATGTTTGCCATGGGGTTCATCATGTACAAGTGCAGCATGAAAGGAGTTATCTTTTTGTTTCCTGCAATGCGGCTGACTGGATACATGACCGGTGTCAGGAACTGAAGGAGCATGGTAAGAATTCCCATAATGTGGGCAAGGTCTCGTACGTACACAGTGAGGGACGAAAAAAGCAATGTTATTCCGATGCATAAAAAAAGTTCAACAACAAAAACAATCGGCAGGTACAGTAGTGCCACTATATTGAAGCCAAGCCCTGAAAACAAAATGACCGCAAATATAACGATGAAGCAGTACAGCATGTTCACGAATGCACTCAGTACGAAAGACAGCGGAAGCACTTCCCGAGGAAAGTATATCTTTGTAACCATCGTGCTTGAAGCCAAGATGCAGTTGCACCCTCCAGAAAGACAGGTACTAAAGAATATCCATGGTACA